>CAMFHT010000309.1 GCA_945952245.1 uncultured Rhizobium sp.
CACCATTCTTGCCAAGGCGACTTCGGTCGAATGGCAGGGCACGCGCATCAACATCGTCGACACCCCCGGCCACGCCGACTTCGGCGGCGAGGTCGAGCGCATCCTCTCGATGGTGGACGGCGCGATCGTCCTGGTCGACGCTGCCGAAGGCCCGATGCCGCAGACAAAGTTCGTGGTCGGCAAGGCGCTGAAGGTCGGTCTCCGCCCGATCGTCGCGATCAACAAGATCGACCGCCCGGATGCCCGTGCCGACGAAGTCATCAACGAAGTCTTCGATCTCTTCGCGGCACTCGATGCAACCGACGAACAGCTCGATTTCCCGATCCTCTACGGTTCGGGCCGCAATGGCTGGATGAACTATGCGCCGGAAGGCCCGCAGGATCAGGGTCTCGCACCGCTTCTCGATCTCGTGCTGAAGCATGTTCCGGAGCCGAAGGTCGAGGAAGGCCCGTTCCGCATGATCGGCACCATCCTCGAAGCCAACAACTTCCTCGGCCGCATCATCACCGGCCGCATCGCCTCCGGTTCGATCAAGCCGAACCAGGCGGTCAAGGTTCTCGGCACCGACGGCAAGCTCATCGAGCAGGGCCGCATTTCCAAGATCCTCGCCTTCCGCGGCATCGAGCGCCAGCCGATCGACGAGGCCCATGCGGGCGATATCGTCGCGATCGCGGGCCTGTCGAAGGGCACGGTTGCCGATACCTTCTGCGATCCGTCCGTCTCCGAGCCGATGAAGGCGCAGCCGATCGATCCGCCGACCGTCACCATGTCCTTCATCGTCAACGATAGCCCGCTCGCCGGCACCGAAGGCGACAAGGTCACGAGCCGCGTCATCCGCGACCGCCTGCTGCGCGAAGCGGAAGGCAATGTGGCGCTGAAGATCGAGGAAGCTGAAGACAAGGACTCGTTCTACGTTTCCGGCCGCGGCGAATTGCAGCTTGCGGTTCTCATCGAAACCATGCGCCGCGAAGGCTTCGAGCTCGCCGTTTCGCGTCCGCGCGTGGTCATGCACAAGGACGAGAACGGCCAGCTTCTGGAGCCGATCGAGGAAGTGCTGATCGACGTGGACGAAGAACATTCCGGCGTCGTCGTGCAGAAGATGTCCGAGCGCAAGGCCGAGATGGTCGAGCTGCGTCCGTCCGGCGGCAATCGCGTTCGCCTCGTGTTCTATGCGCCGACCCGCGGCCTGATCGGCTACCAGTCGGAACTGCTGACGGATACCCGCGGCACCGCGATCATGAACCGCCTGTTCCACGCCTATCAGCCCTACAAGGGCGAGATCGGCGGCCGCGTGAACGGCGTTCTGCTGGCGAACGAAGCGGGTGAAGCGGTGGCCTATGCACTGTTCAACCTCGAAGACCGCGGCCCGATGATCATCGAGCCGGGCGAGAAGGTCTATATGGGCATGATCATCGGCATTCACAGCCGTGACAACGATCTCGAGGTCAACGTGCTCAAGGGCAAGAAGCTCACCAACATCCGCGCCGCCGGCAAGGACGAGGCCGTGAAGCTGACGCCGCCGATCCGCATGACGCTCGAGCGTGCGCTCTCCTGGATCCAGGAAGATGAACTGGTCGAGGTGACGCCGAAGTCGATCCGTCTCCGCAAGATCTACCTCGACGCCAACGACCGCAAGCGCTTCGAGAAGAGCCGCGCTGCGCTCTGATTTTTTCTTCAGCCAATTTGCTGAATCTTATCAAGAATTTCAAAGCCCCGGTGTCGCCTGGCCCGGGGCTTTGTCTGTGGTTTCCCCGATTTGTGACTTGCTGAAACGCTTAAAAAAACGTTAATTTCATCCCGTCCATGTTGAGTTGAGAGACGGAGCGAACGCGATGAGCGCGATTTGCAGCCGTCGAAGGGCGAGAAGAGCGTCATGAAGACCATTTCCATCGATGTTCGGCGGGCCGAACCCCATGATGCCCGCGCCATATCGGAGGCGCATCGCGCTGCCTGGCAGTCCGCCTATGGCGGCCTCATCCCGCACCGTCCGCTCCTGGAGATGCTGGAGCGCCGTGGGGAAAGCTGGTGGCGCAAAGCCACGCGCGGCCCGGCGACGCTGCTGGTGGTCGACGTCGCCGGCGAGATCGCCGGTTATGCCACGCTCGGCCTCAACCGCGCCCGCTCGCTGCCGCAGGAAGGCGAGATCTACGAGCTTTACCTCAAGCCGGAATTCCAGGGCATCGGCCTCGGCCACATGCTGTTTTCCGAATGCCGCCGCCTGCTCAAGTCGCTGGGGTGCAATGGTCTCGTCGTCTGGTGCCTCGAGGACAGCGAGCACGCGGAACGTTTCTTCCGCAACCATGGCGGCATGGATATTGCCGAGGGCATGGAGGATTTCGGCGATCAGTCGCTGAAGAAGATCGGTTTCGTCTGGAACTGAAACGCTGCGATCATTCGTCCGGCAGACTGCTGGAAAAGCTGCCGGCCAGCCGGCCCTTCTTGCCCCTGTAGGTCGCTTCGTCGGTGCCGCAGGTAAAATCGGCAGCCGTCTCGTCGGCGAGATCACGTGCAATGCCATTGGCATCGCCATTTTCAAGTGCATCGACCATGCCGATCACGCAGGCTTCCGGATCCTCTTCCGTCGCGACCTTCGAAATCACCAGAACCTGGCCCTTTTTCTCCCGCGATGCATTCGTGCCGTTGAACTCCGGATCGCTCAGGTAGAAGCGCAGGATGGCCGCATAGGGCACCTTGCCTTTCACCCGCCATTCGACCGTCTTTCCAACCGATGCGAAGGGCGCGAAGGTTTCCCAGCCGCTGTCGGCCACCGGCTTCGGAACCTGCCCAAAGAAGACCGATGGGCGCGTGTCGCCTTCCTTGTAGAGGACCGGATAGTTTCGGAAGCCCTTGCAGGACAGCACAACGCCGCCGTCATCCTCCGAGAGCGTCTTGCAGTGGTCGAGGTCGAGCGGCGTATAAACGCTTTCAGCCGCATAGGCAGGAACCGCAAGAGCAAGCCAGCCGAGCAGGGTGAGAAGAATGGGGCGCATGAGGCTCTCTTTCCTGAAATGCGAAGCGCACTATGTCACCACCACCAGCAAAGTCCAGCAGGCCGCGCCGGCTGCCGGTTTCCACGCTTACCATAAGCCGAAAGCCTTGTTGCGTTGCGGCATAAAATTGTCTATCTGCCAACGCCATCCTTACCATCAAATGGGGACATCCTGATGCGCATCGACGCAATTTCCATCGGCAAGAATCCTCCGCACGACATCAACGTCATCGTTGAAGTTCCCGTCGGCGGCCATCCGATCAAGTACGAAATGGACAAGGAAGCCGGCACCCTCGTCGTCGACCGGTTCCTCTATACGCCGATGACCTATCCGGGCAATTACGGCTTCGTTCCCCATACGCTGTCCGACGACGGTGACCCGATCGACGTCCTCATTGCAAACACGCGCCCGCTGGTTCCGGGCTGCGTCATCAATGTCCGCCCGATCGGCGTGATGATGATGGAAGACAATTCCGGCAAGGACGAGAAGATCATCGCGGTTCCGTCCGACCACCTGACCAAGCGCTATGAAAAGGTTCACGACTATACGGATCTTCCGGAAATCACGCTGAAGCAGATCGAGCACTTCTTCGAGCACTACAAGGATCTGGAGCCCGGCAAGTGGGTCAAGATCTTCGGCTGGCACGGCGCCGAGGAAGCACAGCGTCTGATCGTCGAAGCCATCGAGCGCGCGAAGACCAAGAAGGGCTGATCTGCCTATGGAGCAGCTCCACCTCTGCGGGTAAAAGGGGCTGCTCCTCATCCCACAGGGATTGCTGGCGGAGACCCCGGTTACCGTTTTCCGGCATTGCTGTTGGAAATGTCCTTCAGCCGGGTGTTTAACTCCTCCGGATCGCCGCCGATCCGGAGGATTTTTTTGCGCGCCGTTTCCCCGGATATGAAGCTGATGCCGGATTTCGGGCACTTCAGCGCCTTGGCCAGCATGACGATCAGGGCCTTGTTGGCTTTGCCGTCTTCTGGCGGACTGCTGACCCTCGCCTTGAGCCACACAGTGCCATCCGAGTCCTCTTCCAGCCCGTCGAAACAGTCGCGCCCGCCGGAAGGCGTGAGCCGGACCGACAGGCGCGCGTGATCGTCAGCGATGGTATAGGGAAAGCCCAAGGTCGTGAGACCTCAGACGCTACCGGCCACCATGGGATAGATCGAGTTCCACATCAGCATGCGGATGAAGTAGATCAAGAGCAGCAGGATGATCGGCGAGATGTCGATGCCGTTGAGGTTGGGAAGACGGCGGCGGATGGGCGCCAGAACCGGCTCCGTCACGGCATAGAGGAACTGCCCGATATTGGCGACGAAGGCATTGCGCGGGTTGACCACGTTGAACGCATAGAGCCAGGAGTAGATGGCGCTGGCGATCAGGATCCAGGTATAGATGCTGAAGGCGAGGTCGATCGTCGAAAAAAGCGCGAACATGCACATCTCCAAATGTTCCGGTGGCTGACATGTAGCCATTGACGAGGGAAGGGGCAAGTGGGGCTCCCGCGATCGGCGAGAATCATGTTTAACAGGGCTCCCAAGATCTGCCCCGGATATGTTCCTTGACCGCTTCCGCACAAAACGACCGCTTTGCGGCCTTCCGCCACGGCTCCTATACGCGCTTTTTCATCGCGCGCTTCCTGGCTTCCTTCGCCATCCAGATCGTCAGCGTCTCCGTCGGATGGCAAATGTATGACGAGACGCGGAACACGCTGCTGCTCGGCATGATCGGCCTCGTCCAGTTTCTGCCCTCGCTCGTCCTGCTGCTGCTGACGGGTTCGGTGGCGGACCGCTACAATCGCCGATCGATCATGGCACTTTGCCTGGTGCTGAGCTCCTGCTGCGCTGCGGCCCTGCTTGCGATTACCGTGACAGGTTCTTTCGCACCTCTACCGGTCTTTGCCGTGCTGGTCGTCTTCGGCATCGAGCGCGCCTTCATGGCCCCGGCCGTGCAGTCGCTTGCGCCCAATCTCGTTCCGGAGCGGGAGCTTGCCAATGCGATTGCCTGGAACGCCTCATCCTGGCAGACGGCCTCCATCGTGGGTCCGGTCGCAGGC
>CAMFHT010000310.1 GCA_945952245.1 uncultured Rhizobium sp.
ATTCCATCAGCAGCGTCGCATCGACGGTGCGGTTCTTCGGCACCAGCACGACGCGCACGTCCTCGGCTGACTCATCGCGAATGTCTTCCAGCAGCGGAAGCTTGCGCGCGATCAGCAGCTCTGCGATCTTTTCGATCAGGCGCGACTTCTGCACCTGAAACGGAATTTCCGTGACGACGATCTGATAGCCGCCGCGGCCGAGATCCTCGACCTGCCACTTCGCCCGCACGCGAAAACCGCCGCGGCCGGTGCGGTAGGCATCGAGAATGGCGTCGCGTGTCTCGATCACCACGCCACCCGTCGGGAAGTCGGGGCCCGGGATGTATTCCACCAGCTTCTCGACCGTCGCGTCCGGGTTCTTGATCAGGTGCAGCGCCGCGTCGCAGATCTCATGCACGTTGTGCGGCGGAATGGAGGTCGCCATGCCGACCGCGATGCCCGAGGCGCCATTGGCGAGCAGGTTCGGGAAGGCGCCGGGAAGCACCACCGGCTCCTCGTCTTCCTCGTTGTAGGTCGGACGGAAATCCACCGCATCCTGGTCGATGCCTTCAAGGAGGAGAGCCGCGACATCCGTCATGCGGGCTTCGGTGTAACGATAGGCAGCCGCGCTGTCGCCGTCGATATTGCCGAAGTTGCCCTGCCCGTCCACGACGGGATAACGCTGCGAAAAATCCTGCGCGAGACGCACCAGCGCGTCATAGACCGACTGGTCACCATGCGGGTGGAACTTACCGATCACGTCGCCGACGATACGGGCGCATTTCTTGTGCGCCGTATTGGGGCGCACGCCCATCTCGCTCATGGCGTGGATGATGCGGCGATGCACGGGCTTCAGCCCGTCGCGCACGTCCGGCAGCGCACGGTGCATGATGGTCGACAGCGCATAGGCCAGGTAGCGCTCCTCGAGTGCGGCCTTCAGGTCCACGGGCTGGATATGATCGTCCCCGCCATCGGGCGGCAGTTGTTCTTTTCCCATAGCCTGTGACTAGCGAACAAACGGGGCACAAGCAAGGAAAGACATCACGCCAACTGTGGAAATGTCAGGCCAAACGCCCGGTTTTCCGGGCTATTGTCCGCTTTTGCCAAGCGGGCACACCTTTGCTATGCTCCTGTCATCACCACGCCATCTTTACCATGACAGTCAGCTTCCGCAGGGTTTACCTGATCGCAACCGGATCTTAACCCGCAACCACTTTTATGCAGCACGAGTGAGCCGGGCAGCCTGCCCCCAGATCTCGCGTCCGCCGAGCGCCCTGGCTTTACCGAGTAAGAACCGCCAAACCTTCAAAGGACCGATATCCCATGCACAGAGTGCCCTTCCGCCTCGCGCTCGCCGCCACCACCTTCCTGACGCTTTCCGGCTCGGCCTTCGCGCTCGATGGCGCGGCCTTCCTGGCGCAGATCAACAAGAACTATGAGGCAAGCGGTGTCACGATCACGGCTGCGAACGTCACCGTCGACGGCGAAGACGTCGAAATGACCGGCGTCGCCTACAAGCTGCCGGGCGCGGACGCCAAGCCCATCACCATCGGCGATGTCAGCTTCACCGGCGTCGAGGAAGACGATTCCCACAATTACACCGTCGAGAAGATCACCTTCCCCGATTTCAACGTGACCGAGGACAAGGCGACGATCAGCGCCAGCGACCTGTCGCTTTCGGGCGTGTTCATCCCCGCCAATCCCGACGACAAGACCCTGGACAGCCTCGCTCCGTTCGAAAACGCGCATTCCGGCCCGATCTCCGTGAAGAAGGACGGCAAGGACGTCTTCTCCATGGTGAGCATGGACGCCAATGCGACGATCCGTGAAGACGAGTCCGGCATCGACTACGACTGGGCGGCCAATGCCATCAAGATGGACCTGACCGACGCGCCGGACCCGAAGACCAAGGAAGCGGTCGAAAAGCTCGGCCTGCAGACCATCGAAGGCACGATCTCGATGAAGTCTTCGTGGGAAGCGGAAAAGGGCACGTCCAAGATCGAGAACCTGACCCTCGACTTCCAGAACGTCGGCAAGCTCGACGTTTCGCTCGGTGTTTCCGGCCTGACGCTCGACCTCTTCAAGCAGATCGAGGCCGCGAGCAAGGACCTGAACGACCCCGCCAAGAAGGACGCGGCCGGCCTGCAGATGATGGGCCTGATGCAGCAGCTCACCTTCGATGGCGCCAACATCCGCTTCGACGATGCGTCGATCACCAAGCGGGCGCTGGATTATGCGGGCTCGCAGCAGGGCGTGACGGGCGAACAGCTCGCCCAGTCGCTGAAGGCCATGGTGCCGCTGATGATGGGCCAGCTCAACGTGCCGGACCTGCAGGCAGCCGTGACCGCCGCGACGACCGCCTTCCTCGATAACCCGAAGAGCCTGACCGTCTCCGCCTCCCCCTCCGCCCCGGTCGCCTTCCCGGTCATCATGGGCGCCGCCATGGGCGCTCCGAACACCCTGCCCAACATGCTTGGCGTCAAGGTCTCGGCGAACGACTGATCACGAAGATGGCGCGGCTTGTCCGCGCCATTTTTCTAATATATTGTGTAAAGTGTAACGTGACACTTTACATGTAAACTGATATGATTATTCGTAACATAATACACAAAGGCCTTCGCCTTCTTATTGAAGTTGGAGACAAATCAGGAGTGCCGCCGAACCTGGTGGCGCGATTACATATTATGGTTGCAGTTCTGCAAAGCGTTCCATCGGAGAAGGCTCTCGAACGACTTCCGTCTTGGCATCCGCACCGCTTGAGCTGAAACATGAAGGGTTACTGGAGCCTTTCAGTGAGTCGAAACTGGAGGTTAACGTTCCGCGTGAACGACAAAGAGGCAGAAATCCTAGATCTGGATTTTCAAGATTATCATTAGGGGTATAGCATGACCGAAGGTATAACGATGAAATATCCAGCTCATCCAGGCTTGCTGGTAAAGTTGGAAATCCTTGAACATTACAATCTGACGGTTACCGCTGCAGCGCGAATCCTCGGTGTAACCCGCCCCGCATTATCTGCTTTGGTAAATGAGCGAGCCCAGCTCTCTGCCGAGATGGCACTACGCCTGGAAAAAGCTTTCGGTTGGCCGATGGACACGCTTCTGCGTATGCAGACGAATTATGACATTGCGCAAATTCGAAATCGGATTGGCGACCTGAAATTGGAGCGATATGCACCCCAGCCATCGTCCGATACAAAAAAACCGGCTGCTTAGAGCCGGTTCTTCTCTTTCAATCCAGTGGGCTCTCGCCCTCAATCCTTCTTCGCACTCGGCACAACGCGCAGTGCCAGTTCGCGCAGCTGCGCGGGCGTTGCCGGGGCGGGTGCGTTCATCAGCAGGTCCTGGGCCTGCTGGTTCATCGGGAAGAGCGAGATTTCGCGCAGGTTCTTCGCGCCGACGAGCAGCATGACCACGCGGTCGATGCCGGCTGCCATGCCGCCATGCGGCGGCGCGCCGTACTGGAATGCGCGGTAGAGGCCGCCGAAGCGTTCTTCCACGTCCGTCTTCGAGAGGCCCACCTTCTCGAATGCCTTCACCATCAGTTCCGGCGACTGGTTGCGGATCGAGCCCGAGGCAATCTCGAAGCCGTTGCAGACCATGTCGTACTGGTAGGCCTTGATCGTCAGCGGATCCTGGTTTTCCAGCGCATCCATGCCACCCTGCGGCATGGAGAAGGGGTTGTGCGCGAAGTCGATCTTCTTCTCGTCCTCGTTCCATTCGTAGAACGGGAAGTCCACGATCCAGCAGAGCTCGAAGCGGTCGCGGTCGACGAGGTTCAGTTCCTCGCCGGCGCGGGTGCGGGCTTCACCGGCAAACTTGTAGAATTTGGCGGGATCACCGGCCACGAAGAAGCAGGCATCGCCCGCGCCGAGGCCGAGCTGGGCCGCGATGGCTGCCGTCCGCTCCTCGCCGATGTTCTTCGCAAGCGGGCCGGAGCCAACCGTCTGTCCATCCTCTTCCTTCCAGAAGATGTAGCCGAGGCCGGGCTGGCCCTGCGCCTGCGCCCAGGCGTTCATGCGGTCGCAGAAGGCGCGGCTGCCGCCGGTCTTGGCCGGGATCGCCCAGACTTCGACCTTGGGGTTGGACGCGATCATGTTCGCGAAGACCTTGAAGCCGGAACCGGCGAAATGCTCGGTCACGGCCTGCATCTCGATCGGGTTGCGGAGATCCGGCTTGTCGGAGCCGTACTTGCGGATCGCATCGTCATAGGCGATGCGCGGGAAGGTCTGGGTAACCGGCTTGCCCTCGGCGAACTGCTCGAACACGCCGCGCAGCACCGGCTCCATGGTCGTCCAGACGTCTTCCTGCTCTACGAAGCTCATTTCGAGGTCGAGCTGGTAGAATTCGCCCGGCAGGCGGTCGGCGCGCGGGTCTTCGTCACGGAAGCAGGGCGCGATCTGGAAGTAGCGGTCGAAACCGGCCACCATCAGGAGCTGCTTGTACTGCTGCGGCGCCTGCGGCAGCGCGAAGAACTTGCCTTCGTGAATGCGGCTCGGCACCAGGAAGTCGCGCGCGCCTTCCGGCGAGGATGCGGTCAGGATCGGGGTCGAATATTCGGCAAAGCCGGCAGACGCCATGCGGTTGCGCATGTCGGCGATGATCTGCGTGCGCTTGACGATGTTCTTGTGCAGCGTCTCGCGGCGAAGGTCGAGGAAGCGGTAGCGCAGGCGAACGTCCTCGGGGTAGTCCGGCTCGCCGAACACCGGCAGCGGAAGCTCCTTGGCGGCGGAGAGCACTTCGATCTCCTTCGCATAGAGCTCGATCTCGCCGGTCGGCATGTTCTTGTTGACGGTCTCGTCCGTGCGGGCCTTGACCACGCCGTCGATGCGGATCACCCACTCGCCGCGCACGGTTTCGGCGATCTTGAAGGCCGGGCTGTCCGGATCCGCCACCACCTGGGTCATGCCGTAATGGTCACGCAGGTCGATGAACAGCACGCCGCCATGATCGCGGACGCGGTGAACCCAGCCGGAAAGGCTGTCTCTTATACACATCTCCGAGCCCACGAGACAAGAGGCAATCTCG
>CAMFHT010000311.1 GCA_945952245.1 uncultured Rhizobium sp.
CTACACGTAAGGAGTCGTCGGCAGCGTCAGATGTGTATAAGAGACAGCCTCTGACGCGGAGGCGATCAAAATCGCCGAGAAGCTGGCCGAACGGTTCAGGCAGAACGCCGCGCTGCGCGATCGCGAAGGCCTGCTCCCGCTCCTGGAACTCGACGAGTACTCGCAGTCCGGCCTCTGGAGCATCAACGTCCCCAAGGCCTATGGTGGTCCGGAGGTTTCCTATGCGACGCTCGCAAGGGTGATCTCGATCATCGCCGCTGCAGATCCCGCCATCGCCCAGATCACCCAGAATCATCTCGCCATCGTCGCGACCGTCGATCTCGACGGCACCGAGGAGCAGAAGAAGATCTTCTTCGCCGAAGCGCTTTCCGGCCTGCGCTATGGCAATGCCTTCTCCGAGTTGAAGAGCAAGAACGTCGCCGCTTTCGAGACCAAGGTCGTGTTCGAGGGTGACGAGGCGATCGTCAATGGCGAGAAGTTCTACACCACGGGCGCGCTCCTCTCGCACATCGTGCCGATCGTCGGCGTGGACGAAACGGGGCAGGGCTATCTGGTCTTCGCCGACCGCGATGCGCCCGGCCTCACCGTCACCAACAACTGGTCGAGCTTCGGCCAGCGCACGACCGCCTCCGGTTCCGTCAAGATCGTGAACGTCCGCGTGCCGAAGGTGCGGGCGCTGAAGGTCACCTCGTTCGACCACCCGACCGTGGGCGGGCCGGTCTCGCAGATCATCCAGTCCGCCATCGATGCCGGCATTGCGCGCGGCGCAATCGAGGACACGATCGAATTCGTCTCCAAGTACAGCCGTCCCTGGATCGACAGCGGCAAGGAAAAGGCCGGCGAGGACCTCTTCACCATCGCCGCCATCGGCGACCTGAAGATACGCCTGCACGCGGCGGAAGCCCTGCTCGAGATCGCCGGCCGTGCCATCGATACCGCCCGGGCCGACTCCACGCTGGAGAAGGTGTCCGAAGCGACGATCAAGACCGGTGAGTCCAAGGTGCTGACGACCGAGATCGCGATCCTCGCGACCAACAAGCTGTTCGAACTGGCCGGCACTCGCTCGACGCTTGCCGAGCACAATCTCGACCGCCACTGGCGCAATGCCCGCGTCCACACGCTGCACGATCCGGTGCGGTGGAAGTTCTACCATGTCGGCAATTACTACCTGAACGGTGTGCATCCGCCCCGCCACGCCTGGAACTGAGGGGCGGGGACATGAGCGAGAACGACCGCAGCCTTCATCGTCAGGCGGCCCTCGTCAAGGGTCGGCCGGCGCCGCATATCCCGCCGCGCACGAGGCCGGCGCACCGCATTAAAAGCGATGCCGAGGCGCTCTCCCTTGCCCGCGAGCTTGCCCGTGACTTCGCGGCCGGCGCAGCCGAGCGCGACCGCGAGCGCCGGCTGCCGATCGAGGAGATCGAACGCTTCTCCCAATCGGGCCTCTGGGCCATCACCGTTCCGAAGGAGTACGGCGGTGCCGCCGTCTCCGCAGCAACGCTCGCCGAAGTGACCGCGATCATCTCGGCGGCGGACAGTTCGCTTGGCCAGATCCCGCAGAACCATTTCTACATGGTGGAAGCCTTGCGTCTTTCCGGCAGCGAGGAGCAGAAGCGGCATTACTTTGCCCGCATCCTCGATGGCGACCGCCTCGGAAATGCCTTCACCGAGATCGGAACGAAGACGCCCGTTGATTTCAGGACGCGCTTTGCGGAGAAGGAGGGCAGGCTTCGCCTCAACGGGCAGAAGTTCTATTCCACCGGCTCGCTCTTCGCGCACATCGTGGTCGCGGTTGCCAAGAACGAGGCAGGCCGCGTGCACACCGTCTGGATCGATCGTTCGACGCCGGGCCTGCAGCTCATCGACGACTGGTCATCCTTCGGCCAGCGCTCGACCGGCAGCGGCACGGTCACCTTCGACGATGTCGAGATCACGCAATCGCAGATCGTGGACCACGACGGCGTCTTCGAACGGCCGACGCCGATGGGTCCCTTCGCGCAGATCATCCATGCCGCCGTGCAGGTGGGCCTCGCCCGCGGCGCGCTGGATGAGACCGTGTCCTATGTCCGTGCCCATGCAAGACCCTTCTTCGAGCTCGACATCGAACACGGCTACGAGGACCCGCACAGCATTCACGCGGTCGGCGATGTCGCGATCCGCGTGCATGCCGCGGAAGCGCTGCTGAAGCGGGCGGGCCTCATCCTCGACCGGGCGACGGCGGACCCGAGCGAGCGCAACGTGGCGGAGGCCTCGGTCGCTGTCGCCGAGGTCAAGGCCTATGGCACGGAAGCCGCGCAGCTTGCCTCCAACAAGCTCATCGAACTCGGCGGTGCCCGTTCCACGCTCGAAGGCTACGGCCTCGATCGGTTCTGGCGCAATGCCCGCACCCATTCCCTGCACGATCCGGTGCGGTGGAAGTACCACCATATCGGCAATTTCTACCTGAACGGCGCTCTGCCGCCGCGTCACGGCGCGCTCTGAGCGCCGGGAAAGATGATCATGACCAAGACTGACAAGCCCCTCGATTTCCTCTGGTTCATTCCCTCCTCGGGCGATGGCCGCTACCTCGGCTCCGACGATCAGGCGCGCGCCGCCGATCCGGCCTATCTGAAGGAGATTGCCGTCGCCTCCGACCGGCTCGGTTATTCCGGCGTGCTCATCCCTGTCGGTGCTGCCTGCGAGGAAAGCTTCGTGCTCGCCGCCAATCTCGCGGCCCATACGGAGAAGCTGAAGTTCCTGGTGGCGATTCGCCCCGGCACGGCTACACCGGCCTATTACGCCCGTCTCGCCTCGACACTCGACCGGGTTTCCAATGGCCGCCTGCTTCTCAACATCGTGGTCGGCGGAAGCGCGCAGGAACTCGCCGGCGACGGCATCTTCCTGCCGCACGACGAACGCTATGATCATGCCGACGAGTTCTTCCAGGTGTTCAACAGCCTCCTGGAGAAGGGCGAGGCCCATCTCGACGGCAAGTATATCCAGGCGCATAACGCAAAGCTCGGCATCCCCCCTGTTCAGGCGCCGCGTCCGCCGATCTATTTCGGCGGCTCCTCCGATGCCGCGATCGACTTTTCCGCGGGCCTCGTGGACAAGTATCTGACCTGGGGCGAGCCCCCGGCGCAGGTCGAGGAGAAGATCAAGGCCGTGCGCAAGGCCACCGCCGCCAAGGGGCGCGAGGTGACCTTCGGCATCCGCCTGCATTTCATCGTCCGCGAAACGGACGAGGAGGCATGGCGGGCGGCGGACGAGCTCATTTCCAAGCTTTCCGACGAGACGATCGCCGCGGCACAGGAAGTCTTCAACAAGCAGTCGGATTCCGTCGGGCAGGCCCGCATGGTGGCGCTGCATGGCGGCCGGCGCGACAAGCTCGAGGTTTCGCCCAATCTCTGGGCTGGTATCGGCCTCGTCCGTTCGGGTGCGGGCACCGCACTCGTCGGCTCGCCGAAGACCATCGCGGCACGTCTCAGGGAATATCAGGACATCGGCATCGATACGGTCATCGCATCGGGCTACCCGCATCTCGAAGAGGCCTATCGCGTGTCCGAACTTCTCTTCCCCGAACTCGGGCTTGCGGGACCGCGGCTGCAGCTTCGCTCCTCCTTCGGCCAGAAGCAGGTCTTTGGCGGCGGTGGCCATGGCGGAAACGTGAAGCTCGCTTCGGGCTCCTGAACAAACACGGGGGAGGCCCAGCAGGCCTCCCCCTCGAAAGGCATTCCATCAAGGGTCATGAGGGAGAGGGCAGAATGGGTACGATCTCGCATTTGCCGCGTCGCGACAGGCCCCAGACGGTGCGCTTTTCAAGTGAAGCGGATGCGGAAGCGGCGCTCGACGCCCTGCTCAAGGACTGGCAGTGGCAGGAGGCGATCGGCTTCCCCGAGCGAAGGGAAGCGCTGAAACTCGGCGGGCTGACGACGGTCAGCCTCTCCAGCGAAGCCGGCGGCCTCGACTGCGCCAACCGGCTGCTGACGGAAACGGTGCGCCGCCTGCACTCGGTCGATCCCGGGGCGGCCCATGCCCTGCAGCGGCATTTCGTGCTGCTGGAGCAGTTCCGGTCCGGCAAGGACGATAGTTTCTATGCCCGGCTCGCGGAACAGGTCTTTGCAGGTGATCTGCTTTTCTCCGCAACCGAACCCGATACCCGTCCGCTCAGCGTGCGCCAGCAGGAGTTCCAGCCGATCGCTCACGGAACGATCTTCCTGCCGCACAGCGCGCTCTGGGCGGACTGGCTCTGGGTCCCGGCGCGCAACGATGTTGTGCCGTCTGCCGGCACCGGCGCCGTTCTCGTGCCCATGCGCGCAGCAGTTCTGGAGAGCGTCGTTGACGGCGAGGGACGCTCGCGGCTTGCGGCACGCTTCGATGGCGCTCCCGTGACCTATGGGCTCTGGGCCGAAGAGGCGCGAAAGCCGGTCAATGCCGCAGCACTCGACCGGCTGCTGGATGCTGCACGTTCCGCTGCCATTCTTGCCCAGGATCTTCCCGGTGCAGCAGAACGGGGTGCTGCGCTGCGCCGCGACGTGGCCTGCCACGCTCTTCTCGCGCTCATCGGAGAAGCAGCACAGGCGCTCGACCAGGCGCAGGTGGACGGTTCACCGGAAGCAGCAACGGCGGCGGAGCTGTCCGCCCTGCATGCGGCCCTCTTTGCGGCCGATCTCCGTGGCGACGAAGCAGGTTTTCGCAAGATTGCCGCGGAAGCCGAAGGGCGGTTCGCAAAGCCATTGTGACGTTACGAAGCTCCCGGAGACGGCCATGGCCAGCGATGGAGCAAGATTTTCCACTGCGGCAGGAAGATCCGCAAAATCATTACTCTACAAATTTTATAGAATTATTAGTTTGAGGTTCATGGCGGGGGAAGCCACCTCGCGCTCCGCAGCGTCATCATGGGAAGGATCAAGAATGATACCGGTCGTTTCAGCCTTTGGCAGCGGGATTTTCCCCATCAGCCTCGACATCCCGCCGCTTCCGACGGTGGAAGCT
>CAMFHT010000312.1 GCA_945952245.1 uncultured Rhizobium sp.
GCCGCGACAACAAGTACAAGGCGCGCATCAAGATCCTCGTGCACGAGACCGGCACGGAAGAACTCGCCCGTCAGGTCGAGGTGGAGTTCGCCGATCTCAAGAACTCGGTGCTGAAGCTGCCGGAAGCGGACATCAAGGCGATTTCCGCCTATTTCGCGCCGCCGGAACTGCCGAACCGGCCGGAGGGCTGGGCAAGCCTTGCCGAGTGGAAGAAGCGCGATCCGGAATTCGCGCGCTTCGTCAACCAGAACGTCCAGCCGCACAAGCATCCGGACTATGGCATGGTGACGATTTCGCTGAAGCCGATCGGCGGCATTCCCGGCGATGCCTCCGATGCCCAGATGGATGCGATCGCCGACATCGCCGCCGAATATGCGCAGGACGAGATCCGCATCAGCCACGAGCAGAACGTGGTGCTGCCGCATGTGGCGCTGGCCGACCTCGAGCCGGTCTACCGCGCGCTTGTCGCTGCCGGCCTCGCGACGGCCAATGCCGGCCTCATCACCGACATCATCGCCTGCCCGGGCCTCGATTACTGCGCGCTTGCCAATGCGCGCTCCATTCCGGTGGCGCAGGAACTCTCCACCCGTTTCGGTTCACCCGAGCGGCAGGAGGAGATCGGCGAGCTGAAGATCAAGATCTCCGGCTGCATCAATGCCTGCGGTCACCACCATGTCGGCCATATCGGTCTGCTGGGTGTGGAAAAGAAGGGCACCGAGCTCTACCAGATCACGCTCGGCGGCTCCGGCGACGAGAACACGTCGATCGGCGAGATCATCGGCCGTGGCTTCGAGCCGGAGAAGGTGACGGACGCGGTGGAAACCATCGTGGATACCTATCTGGGCCTGCGCCTCTCCAAGGATGAGACCTTCCTGCAGGCCTATCGTCGCGTCGGCCCGCAACCGTTCAAGACCGCTCTCTACGGCTCCGTGGCCGAAGCCGCCGAATAAGGATTTCCGATGACCAAGCTCTGGACCGAAACGGGTTTCGTCGAGAACGATCCCTATGTCATCGAAACCGAAGAGGTGAAGGCCGGCGAGGGGCAGGTGGCCGTTCGTCCGCTTGCCGACTTGATCGCGCATGCGGAAGCCAGCAACGACACGGGCCTTGCCGTGCTGATCAAGCCGGCGGACGACGTGAAGAAGCTCGCGCCCTTCATCGACCGTATCGCTCTCGTTGCCGTCGAATTCCCCGCTTTCAACGATGGCCGCGCCTTCAGCCATGCCTCGCTGCTGCGCGAGCGGTTGAACTATGGTGGCGACATCCGCGCCGTCGGCGACGTGCTGATCGACCAGATCCCCCTGATGCTCCGCTGCGGCATCACCAGCTTTGCCGTGAAGAACGAGACGGCATTGCGCCGCCTTTCTGAAGGCCGTTTGCCGGGCATCGACCAGCATTACCAGCCGACCGCCCGCGAAGCCGGCAATCCCGGGTCCTACAGCTGGCGCCGGCTGGCGAAACCCGCTGCCTGAGGCATTACACCAGACGACATGCGGCGCGCCTGGATGCCGCATGTCCGCTTGATCAAAATCAAGGCGAGATGAGCCGTTTGGCGACATGAAAAGCATGTGAAGCGCCGGCTGTCGGCCTTAAATTTCTCTCCGCTGCCGGCTGGGGAGAACGCTTTACCTTTATTTGCAGCGCAACATGTACTATCTGCTGACCAACTCCAGGCAGTGGCGAACCGCAAGACGACAGGATCCGATCGCGCATGAATGCTCCCGCAAAGACCGAAGAATTCGCAAGCACCGTTCCGGCCGGCGTCTATGCCGAGACGGTTCTGAGCGTGACTCATTACACGGATCGCCTGTTCCGCTTCCGCATGACGCGCCCGGACGGCTTTCGCTTCCGCTCGGGCGAGTTCGCGATGATCGGCCTCATGGTCGAGGGCAAGCCGATCTACCGCGCCTATTCGATCGCGAGCCCGGCCTGGGACGAAGAGCTCGAATTCTTTTCGATCAAGGTTCCGGACGGGCCGCTCACCCAGCATCTGCAGAAGATCAAGCCGGGCGACCAGGTTCTGATGCGCAAGAAGCCGACCGGCACGCTGGTGCTCGATGCGCTGACCCCCGGCAAGCGTCTCTACATGTTCTCGACCGGAACCGGGATTGCGCCGTTCGCGAGCCTGATCCGCGATCCCGAGACCTATGAGAAGTTCGAGGAAGTCATCCTCACCCACACCTGCCGCGACGTGGCCGAGCTGAAATACGGCTTCGACCTCGTGGAGGAAATCCGTTCGAACGAACTCCTCTCCGAAATCGTCGGCGACAAGCTGAAACACTACGCGACCGTGACCCGCGAGGACTACCCGTTCAAGGGCCGCATCACGGACCTGATGGCAAGCGGCAAGCTCTTTGCCGATCTCGGCGTTCCCCCGCTCGATCCCGCCATCGACCGCGGCATGATCTGCGGCTCGACCGCCATGCTGAAGGACACCAAGGACCTCCTGGAAAAGGCAGGCCTGACCGAAGGCGCAAACAACAAGCCGGCGGAATTCGTGATCGAACGCGCCTTCGTGGGGTGAAGGCATCGCTACGCCGGTTCAAGATGTATAAGCCCGCCGTTTGGCGGGTTTTCCCTTTCCGGCGGTACGATTAGACGAACGAGACACGGTCTCCGGTAGCGAGCTAGGTTGAGATGACGCCCCGTTCCTGCAAGGCCTTTACCGCATCCGCGGCAAACACCGAAAGCGGCTGCGGCAGATCGTCGAGTTTGAACCAGCCGAAATCGAAGAACTTGTCGGGCTCCACCAAGCGCGGCTCGCCCGCAAAGCCTGTCGCGAGATAGATCAGCGAAATCCAGTGCTGGCGGTCTTCGGGGATGATCTTTTCGGAGTGGCAGAGAAGTTCAAGCGCGGTGATGGTGAGGCCGCTCTCCTCTTCCGCCTCGCGGGCGGCGGCAGTAACCGACGGCTCGAGATGATCGACCTTGCCACCCGGAATGTTCCAGAAGCCGGCCTCGGGGGCCTTGCGCCGCTTGTAAAGCAGCAGTTTTCCATCCCGCACCACGGCGAGGCCTGCGCCAACGCCGGGAAAGGAAAGCCCCGGAAAACCGGGGCTCGAGGTCGTGGAAGCGTCTGTGGACATCAGGCCTTCGCCAGCCCCGCGATCAGCATGAAGGCGGGGATGTCGTCGCCGAAGCCGACCGGGGTCGGGCCGTCGTCGTGGTCGCGATGACGGTGGCGCCGGTCGCGGCGTCCGTCGTCATTGGCCGGGTAGGGACGCTGCTGGCGCGCCGCCGGCTGATGCTGGTGGCGCTCGGTCTGCTGGCGCACGGGTTCACGGACTTCCGGCTGGGCTGCAACTGTTTCCACGGCTTCAATCATGGGTGTCTCGACATCCTTCTCAACACGGCCGCGACGGTCTCCCCGGCGCTTGCCCGACTCACGTTCCTTGCCTTCGCGGCCCTTGCGGGGCCGGCTGTCCGTGCTTTCCATGGGAGCGGGAAGCGAGGACAGATCGCCGTTCAGCCATTCGATCTTCTGGCCGATCAGCTTTTCGATCGCGTCGGCATATTTAACATCGGCTTTTGTCACGATCGTGAAGGCCGCGCCGCTGCGGCCTGCGCGGCCGGTGCGGCCGATGCGGTGCACGTAGTCTTCGGCATGGATCGGCACGTCGAAATTGAAGACGTGGCTGACATCCGGGATGTCGAGGCCGCGGGCCGCAACGTCGGAAGCGACCAGAAGCGTGATCTGGTTGTCCTTGAAGCCCTGCAGCATGTTGGTGCGCGAACGCTGGTCCATGTCGCCATGCAGCGCGCCGACGGAGAAGCCGTGGCGGTCGAGCGAGCGGAAGAGATCGGCCACATCCTTCTTGCGGTTGCAGAAGATGATTGCGTTCTTCAGGTCGTCCTGGGCGCGAATGATATCGCGAAGGGCGGCCCGCTTCTCATAGTCCTTGTTATGGCAGGCAATGAGCTTCTGCGTCACGGTCTTGGCGGTGGAGGAGGGCTTGGCCACCTCGATCCGCTCCGGGTTCTGCAGGAAGCGATCCGCCAGCTTCTGGATCTCCGGCGGCATGGTGGCCGAGAAGAACAGGGTCTGGCGGGTAAAGGGAATGAGCTTCGCGATGCGTTCGATATCGGGGATGAAGCCCATATCGAGCATGCGGTCTGCTTCGTCGATCACGAGGATCTCGACGCCGGTCATGAGAAGCTTGCCGCGCTCGCAATGGTCGAGCAGGCGGCCGGGGGTGCAGATCAGGACGTCCGCGCCGCGCTCCAGCTTGCGGTCCTGCTCCTCGAAGGAGACGCCGCCGATGAGAAGCGCAATGTTGAGCTTGTGATTCTTGCCGTATTTCTCGAAGTTCTCGGCAACCTGTGCAGCGAGTTCGCGCGTCGGCTCGAGAATCAGGGTCCGCGGCATGCGGGCACGGGCGCGGCCCTTTTCGAGCAGCGTCAACATCGGCAGCACGAAGGAGGCCGTCTTTCCGGTGCCGGTCTGCGCGATGCCGCAGATGTCCCGGCGCTGCAGCGCCGGCGGAATGGCACCCGCCTGGATCGGGGTCGGGATCGTGTAGCCCGCGTCCGTTACGGCGGAAAGAACTTTCGGGCTCAGGCCAAGGTCAGCAAATGTGGTCAAAGGGAGGATATATCCGTTCTGGTTTTTCGGAAACCAAGTGTTGAATCGTCACGCTATCAAGCGCCGACGCAGGGCGGCTTAGTCCCAAAGCGCCTCAAAGTCAAGGAAATGCAGGCTTTTTGGCCGGCACGACGGCCCGCTGTCGTAGAAGACAGTAAATTCCCGGCAAAATTAAGGTTGCATATTCAGCTTAACGGATTTTGTATCGATTTAGTTCGGGGAATGGCACGCTCCGCTAGCGGTCAGCGGAGGTAGGTGTCGAGCTTGGCGCCGGCCTGAAGGAAACGCACCGGATTTTCCGGCTCGCCCTGGTATCGCACCTGTCTCTTATACACATCTGACGCTGCCGACGACTCCTTACGTG
>CAMFHT010000313.1 GCA_945952245.1 uncultured Rhizobium sp.
GGAGGCGGGGGGCTGCGCTCGGCGTGGTCCGCCGGGCGGCAGACCTGCCGCCGCCCGAAGCGGTCGCGGGGCGCAGGACGATCAAGGTCATGCTCGACACGGTCGAGGTTACGGGCGGGCTTGCCGACGGAACGACCTACCACTACTGGACGTTCGGCCGGAAGGTTCCGGGACCTTTCGTCCGCGCCCGCGTGGGCGACCGGATCGAGGTCGCGCTCATGAACATGAAGGACAGCAGCGAGCGCCATAGCGTCGACTTCCATGCGGCGACAGGGCCGGGCGGAGGCGCCGCGGCGACGGACGCGGCGCCCGGCGAGACGAAGGGCTTCGCCTTCAATGCGACCAAGCCCGGCCTCTACGTCTATCACTGCGCGGTCCCGATGGCGGCGCACCATATTGCGAACGGCATGTACGGGCTGATCCTCGTCGAACCCGAGGGAGGACTCCCGCCCGTCGACCGCGAATTCTATGTCATGCAGGGCGAAATCTACACGTCGAAGCCGTTCGGGACGAAAGGCAACCAGACGGAAAGCATGGACAAGCTGCTCGACGAGCGGCCGGAATACTACGTCTTCAACGGGGCCGCCAACGCGCTGACAGACGGCAATGCGCTAAGGGCCGAAGTTGGCGAGAAAGTCCGAATATATTTCGGCGTGGGCGGGCCGAACAAGACCTCGAGCTTCCACGTGATCGGCGAAGTCTTCGACCGGGTCTATCAGCTTGGTTCGCTCGACAGTCCGCCGCTTACGAACGTGCAGACGGTGACGGTCCCGCCAGGAGGAGCAACTGTCGTCGATCTGACCGTGGACGCTCCCGGAGAGTACACGCTCGTCGACCACGCCCTGTCACGGGCGGCGCGTGGGCTTGTCGGAAAGCTGGTCGTTTCGGGCAAGGAACCGGTAGGCCAGAAAGCCGGGCCCGCGTCCATGCCTGGCGGCATGGAGATGGACGGTCATTCCCACGACGTCGGAACCGAATGAGACGCCCCAGAGTTGCGGCTGGCCTGAATCCGGCCAGCCGCTCGGTCGGACGTCCTACTTCGCGTGCTTGTCGACCCAGGCGCTCATCTCCTTGATCTCCTTCTTCTGAGCCTCGATGATCTGCTTGGCCAGAGCCTTCGACGCCTTGTCCTTGCCGTGCTTCAGCTCGGTCTCTGCCATGCTGATCGCGCCCATGTGATGGGCGATCATTCCACAGTTGAAGGCGACGTCGGGATCCTTCTGCATCATGCCCTGCATCATGTTCATGTCCATGGATTTCATTCCCTCCATGGATTCCTTCTGATGGTCCGGCATCTTGCTCATGTCCATCTTGCTCATGTCGTGACCCTGCATCATGTCGCCGGACATGGACATGTCGGACCTGCACTTGTCGGGGAACTTCAGATCCTCGGCGGAAGCGGCACCGGCGGCCGAGAGGGAGACGGCGAGCAGCGCCGCGCGGGTGGTCGTGATAGCGAATTTCATGTCAGATCTCCTGTTGTCGTGTTGAAAGGAACTTTCAGACAACGGGTATTCGGGGCGGCGGGTGAAGCGAGCGCACGAGAAGCAGCGGCTCGCCCGCATGGACGCCGCTGCTGTGAATCGGAGGCGGTGTCGCCGGAGAGTCGAACGCAACCGCCTCCGGCAAGACTGGACAGCAGTGCGAGGTGGCGCAGCATCCGCCAACCGCGGCCGCCATTCCGTGAGTCGCGTGCTTGCCGACATCCACGGAGTGCGAGGACGGACAGTCGTGATGAGAAGATGCTGCGACGGGCATGACAAGGAGGGCGGACGCCATGATGACGGCCGTCATGAATGCCAGCAACCGCTCCCACAAGCATGTGCAGAACATTTCGCCCTCCGGTCCAGCCGAAACGCCGGGAGCAGCGCATCGTTCCATGGCTGGCTTCGTTCGATTTATGTGGGACACTGACACCGATCGGGTATGCTGGCATCATAGGAGCGTATGCGACGATTCCCGCAGCCGATGCAGTTGCGGGGAAACAACAAAGGAACATTCCATGGCTTCATGTGCGTGCGGATCCGGACTGGCTTTCGAGAGCTGCTGCGGGAAGTACCTCGCAGGGGAACCCGCTCCCACCCCCGAGGCCCTGATGCGGGCGCGTTACGTTGCATTCAAGCTCGGCAATCTTGACTTCATTGACGCCACCTGCGCGCAGGACGGCGTGCAGAGCCTCCATCGCCTTGAGATGGAAAAGGCTTTGCCTGACACTCAGTTCCAAGGTTTCGAGCTTCGCGGCACGACCGGCGGCGGGGAGGACGACGACGACGGGAGCGTGCATTTTGCCTTCCGTTACAAATTCGGCGGCAAGGAGATGAGCCAGGCCGAGATCGCCCA
This sequence comes from uncultured Rhizobium sp., assembly GCA_945952245.1. GTDB lineage: Bacteria > Pseudomonadota > Alphaproteobacteria > Rhizobiales > Rhizobiaceae > Gellertiella. The sequence continues at coordinate 2,341 of CAMFHT010000313.1, forward strand.
CTTCCGGCGCGTCGACGGCAGGTGGCTCTACGACTACAGCGAGGTCAATCCGAAGTCCGCTCCCGTCCGTGTCGAGAGCGTCGGTCGCAACGAACCGTGTCCTTGCGGATCGGGCAAGAAATACAAGAAGTGCTGTGGAGCGGCGGCGTGAACGAGCAGAGGTTCGCCTGCACGGCCTGCGGTCTCTGCTGCCACGGCATGCTTCCGCTTTCCATCGAGGAGGCGCTGAAATGGGCCGACACCTTTCCGCTCGCGATGTCGGCAACGCCCGTGAAGCCGGGCACGCGGGGATACGCGACGAAGGACGTTGCGGTCACATTCTCGGCAGGAGCGAAGAAGCCGATCCAGCTCATCGTAACGCCGGTCGCCTTCATTCCCCCGACTGCTCCCTGCCCTCAGCTCGCGGACACCGGCCTCTGTTCGATCCACGAGGAGAAGCCGCAACGCTGCCGCACCATGCCCTTCTACGCGTACAAGGATGAGGACAGCCAGCGCGACATGCTCGTGCCGCGTCCCGGATGGAAGTGTGCGACAGGGGAAGACGCGCCGGTCGTCTACCGCGACAGGAAGATTGTCGACCGCGCCGAGTTCCAGCGCGAGCGGGAACTGCTCAAGGTTCAGGCCGAGGCGCTGCAGCGCTACGTCGACACCCTTGGCCGTTACGATCCGGGCTTCTCCATGCGCGTGCAGACGGCCGCCAAAGCCGCGGTTCCGGGTCGTGTAATCGTGGGCTTCATATCATGGCTTCGGCAGAACAAGGAACTCGACGTCGTCGGCTTCGCCCGCCGCCAGCATCCCGTCCTGAAGGAGTGGCTGGAGAAGACGGCCGGTGACCCGAAGGCCGTCCAGTTTGCGAGCTACTATCGCGAAGCCATCGGCGACCTTGACCGGTATCTCTGATCAGTGCCGGAAAACATGACGCGGGCCGTCGTGCTAGAGAACGAGCCGCACCAGTTCCGCCTGCGGATCAGCGTCAGGATTGAAAAGTCGGTTGAGAGCCGGAATGAACTTTTCTCTGAAGAACCAGGCTCTCAACTCCGAAAAACCCATATCGAAGGCCATGTCTCTCCGGAAATTCCTGACAAGTTCGTCAAGCGCCCCCGCGCGCGCAAGCTGGAGGATCATGGAGAGCCTCTCGGCATTCGGGTCAAGATACGGAAGCTCCTGAAGCGCCCCTTTCGACAGAATCTCAAGAGGTGCCGTGATGAACGTCTTGGCGTTGCATCCAAGGTTCTGGATGAAGTCCTTGTAATCGTCGTCGTTCATGGCCTCACGCCTCCTGAAGCGTTCGCGCTTCTCCAGCCTGACCAGCTTCAGCGCGGCGGACGGCGAGATCGGCATCAGGAGTACCATGCCTGGCGACAGGAAGCCGGGCGCGGAAACGACGTCTCCCCGGACGTACTGTAGAAGAACTCCGCTGTCCGGAAGAAGAAGATCCCCTTGAACCCTGTTTACGTAGACCACGGAGTGGGCCTCGAGCATTTCGACGTATTCGTCGGTGTCGAGCAGGCCTTCTGCAAGCAGAGAGCTGGCCCGCCTTCGCCGCTCCTCCAATTTGAACCGGGACGTGCCCCAGTACCTTTCAAGACCCATTTCCTTGGCAAGGAACATGAGGTCGGCTTCAAGCTGAGCCAGGCGCTTGTGCATGTAGCCCCGGCGCAGGAACTGGGCGACCATGTACCGCTTGACCACGTCCTTTTCCACCCGCCCGTCAACCGCCCGGCGCTCCACAAGTCTATCCCTGATAGCGAAGAAGTCGTGTTCTATCGCTCCGACAACCTGCTTCTCGACGTAGTTCGTTGGCAGCTTTTCGCTCTCGTAGAGCCAGTTCTGACCGCCGATCTCCTTTAGACTGATCTTGGCGGCCAGCCTCCCTTTTTCCGGGAACCAGAAGCTGTTGGTTCCGTCAGGGTTGGAGAACCACGACATGTGCTTCCTGGCCAGGTAGTGCTGGTATACGGCCGTGGACATCGGGACCTTTCGTGAGGGCGATCAAAAGAAATGACCATTGTCGTCATGATGCGCCAGATGTGCAATCAGCGAACGGACCGGTAGCGCGAACACCGACGGACGTGTGACAGAGTTCGTTGCATGACGATCACAGGTGCGTCAGGACGGCCTCATCTGACGGATGGCAAGTTGACAATCGTCCGCTGAAGAATCAGTTTCCGCTCATGATGTCGGTATTTCGAATCAGGCCTAGACTGCTGATCCTGTTTTTCAGGCTGGTGATCGTATTGTCGCTCGCCGGATACAGCACCTATGCCGTCGAAACCGTCATGCATTCGAACTTCGGCTCCGAGACCGCCACGGTCGAAGCTGCGGGCAATCATGGCGGTCATGACACTGCCATGACCACTTCCCCTGCGGACGACGGACACGATCACGACCATTCCGCGCCCGAGAAAACGAAGCCTTCGTGCTGTGTCGACTACTGCGGCGTGGCCGCGCTGACATGCGCGGGTGCCGCAATCGCCCACCCCCGTTCCGAGCTCGTTCTCGTCGCGCTTGACGACAGAGACTTTATGGGCCGGCTGCCGCAGCTCCACCGCCCTCCGAGCATCTGAGAAAATTCACCCGCAGCAGTGCGGGACGCAC
>CAMFHT010000314.1 GCA_945952245.1 uncultured Rhizobium sp.
ACCTGGCGGCTGGGGGTTCGGGTCGAGCAGGCTACTCAGGGTGTTCTTGCGTGCCATCAGCCTCCCCTTTCCATGCGCTCGCGTTTACCGTGGTAAACCTTGATTTGACGGATCATTTTCGCCCCCATGCCTTGTGGATCAGATCCACCACCTCGCCGTTGACGGCATCCATGGATTCCAGCGCCCGGTCATAGGTTGCCCGGGTGAACTGCTGCCGCTCCACCTCGTAGAGCGTCTGGTTGGTGAGCGCCGCATCGGAGATCGCGACGCTTCGCAGCATCGGATTCGTCAGCACGTGATGTTTGAACATGGCGCGCATGAAGGCCACCATCTGTGTCTGCGGACCGTCCTGCGGGTCATAGCGCGTGATGAGATAACGCAGCCAGTCGAGCTTCATGTTGCCGCCCGCGCCCTTCAGCGTGTTCAGCACCTCCCCCAGCATCTGCAGGAACTGGCACATGGACATGACATCAAGCATTTGCGGGTGAACCGTGATCAGAACCGCGGTCGCCGCGCAAATCGCGCTCATCGTCAGGAAGCCGAGCTGCGGCGGGCAGTCGATGACGACGACGTCGTAATCATCAGAGACCGATGCCAGCGCCTCGTCCAGCCGCGCGAAGAAGATGCGGCCGTAATCCGCAGCCTGACCCTGTGCCAGGATGCGCGGCGTATCATGCTCGAACTCCATGAGCTCGAGATTGCCGGGCACGATGTCGAGGCCGGGGAAATTGGTCTTGCGGATCACGTCCTTCAGCGGCCGGCGATGCTCGTCATAGCGGATCGCCGCATAGAGCGTCTCGTTTTCGCCGAGATCGAACTCCGGCTGAAGCCCGTGTATGGCCGAGAGAGAGGCCTGCGGGTCGAGATCGACCGCAAGCACCCGGTGTCCGGTCAGGGAAAGATGCTGCGCAAGATGGGCCGACGATGTCGTCTTGCCGGAGCCACCCTTGAAATTGACGACGGCGACCACCTGCAGATGCTCACTGCCGCGCCGATGCGGCACATAGCGGGTGCCCCGGCCATTCTCGTCCAAGAACACCCGCATTTCCTGCAATTGTTCCGCGGTGTATGAGCGGCGGCCAGACGGTGTCACCTGCGGGAGGGGGCCCTTGCCTTCAAGCGAGAGATTGCGAAGATAGCCACTGGTCACACCGAGAAAACGCGCGGCCTCCGCCAGCTGGAACGAGCGCAATCCCTTCTCGGCACGCGGCGGGAACATCTCCATCCGATGCTGCTTCAGCTTTTCGGAGAGTTCATGGGCCTGTGCTATGATCAGCTGATCCACATCGGAAACCGCCGACAGGACCGGAGACGACATGTTCATGTTTTTCCCAAAAATGCAGTTTCAACGCGATATCTCGCTTTAAACCGCATTTAGAACCGATTCTAGCGGGCTGACAAGGAATTTAGGGTTAACAAGGCCTTAATAGCGGGGTTCTCCCTGCCCTAATGCAGGATTCTGCATTCTGAAGAGGGGAGGGGAGGCCAAAAACCTACGCCCCCGGCACTCAATCCTGCGCATCAGAGAATCAGCAACAACCCGATCCGTCCGATTATCCCCGCCAGGTTTGGACCGGTCTATAGCCGCGGTGCCGCTTGGCTCGGCAGAGTGCCAGCATGTGCCGCAGCGCTTCATCTTCGCTGTCAAAGGGCTCCAGCTTTTCCTGACCGAAGGTTCTGAGCCTGCCCCAGCGCCGGCAGAGAAGGATGCGGCCGAAGAGATCCTGCTCGATGCTGACGGCGTAGAAGCGTGCCATGTTGCGCTTGGCGTCGCAGCGTTCGAAATAGAGGTGATAATGTGATGTGCCCATGCGGCAGATTCTGAATCCGCTGGCGCTTCGCGTCCAACGAGAGTTCTGAATCGGTCCGCGGTGATCGATTCACGCCCGTGATGAATGGGTGAACGGTACTGCCGCGCTCATGCACGCCGTGCGGCGTAGCCAAAAACGGCTGCGAACACGAGCACGATGCCACCGATCAGCACGGGCCCGGCGGCCGGCGATACCAGTTCCATCGCCGCGCCGAAGAGCGCCGTTCCGGCAGCGCTGCCGGCGGCATAGGCGAGCGCGAAGGCCGCCGAACCGGCGACCAGCATGCCGCCGGTGTAACGACTGCCGAGCAAGGTCAGCGCTGCGGTGTAGAGCCCGAAGCTTGCGGCACCGACCACGGCCAGATTGGCGAAAATCGCTACCTGAGTTGAAAGCAGCGGCAGGCTAAGGAAGGCAACCGAAACGATGATGGCTGCAATGAGCGCCACCCGCATGCGGTCGAACCGGTCGAGCAGATAGCCGAAAAGGGGCTGTGCCAGTGCCGTCGGAAGCGCCAGCATGGTGACGGCAATGGCGGCGAAGGAGGAGGAATAGCCGAGCTCGGTGAAATAGACGGGCAGGCCGGAAATGGCGGCAATATCGGCAAAACCGAAGACCAGAACCATGCATACGAGCAGCGGCGCGCGGCGGATGAACTCGAGAAAAAGCCCGGCACTGGCGGATTCCGGAGATGTGTGAGCTTTCTGGCTGATAAGCACCGTTACCAGAGCGACGAAGGCCACATAGACGGCGAGCATGGCGAAGGCAAAGCCGTCTTCCAGCCCGAAGAGAGGAATGGCAAGTGGCCCGGCGGCGAAGCCGATGCACATGCCGAAGCCGAACAACCCGGAAATCCGGCCCCGGATACGGTCTGGACAGGCCGTGTTCATCCAGGCCTCGCTGACCATGAAGATGATGCTGGCGCAGAAGCCGAGGAAGAAGCGGGCGACGAACCAGACCCAAAGCGCCTCGAACCGCGCAAACAGCGCAAGCGAAAGGGAAACGCCGACGAGGGCGCAGACGATCAGCCTGTCGCCCTTGATGAGCGATGTCAGCGGCCCGACGAGGAGCGTGGAGACGGCCACGCCGATCGCAAAGAAGGTGCCGTTGAAGCCGATCAGGCTCGGGCTCACCTGCCGTTCGGCAAGGATCAGCGCAATCAGCGGATAGGTGAGCCCCTGCGAAATGCTGAAGGCGGTGACGCCGAAGATCACGACTGAAATAGCAGCCCAGTCCGTATCCGAAGTCTGGTGATGGTCGAGGCTGCTCATGGGCGTTCCTTCAGCTGGCCGCCCGTTCGTAGCGGATCCGGAGCCCGCTCACAATGCTGGCCGCAACCGCAAAGCAGGCCGCCACGCCGAGACCGATGCGTGGTGCCACGCCACCATCTGCGAAGACGAAGATCAGCGACATGCCGATCGCGCCCATGGTCTGACCCACGAGGCGCGCGGTGCCTTGCGTGGCACCGGCGGCACCGGAGCGGGATTTTGGCGCTGTGAGCAGAAGGATGCGGTTGTTGGGCGTCTGGAAGAAGCCGAACCCGGCGCCGGCGATGACGGAGCCGATGTAGAAGCCGGTGAGATCGTCCACCCGGCTGAAGAGCGCGATGACGACCATGCCGGCGGCGAAGGCGAGACCGCCGATCAGGCAGAGCAGCCCCGTCGGCACCCGGTTCGCGAGCCGGCCCGCAAGAGGCGCCACGACCGCGACAGAGGCGGGCCAGGGGATCATCGATAGGCCGGAGGCGGTTTCGCTCTGGCCGAGATCATGCTGCAGCAGGAAGGGGAGGGAAACATAGCTCATCATCTGCGCCGCGAAACAGACGACGGAGGCTATGGTCGCAACGCGGAAAGCGGGATCACGAAAGAGGTCGATCGGCACCAGCGGCGCTTCCCGCACGCGCTCGCGGCGAATTACGATCGCAAGCAGCAGCGCGGAAGCCGCAAGCATGGGAACGCCGAGAAAGGGCTGCCGCACGAGGAGATCGGCGCCTGCAAAGAAGAGCACGAACATGGCGCCGTTCATGATCATGATCGACAGCGCGAGCTGACGCGGGTGCCTTGCGGGGCGCGGCAGGACGCGGGAGAGAATGAGCACGAGCGCGCCGACGGGCAGGTTGACGGCAAAGAGCCAGCGCCAATCCGCCAGCGCCAGGATCGCACCGCCGATCGCCGGTCCAGCGGCAGAGGATATGGCGACCGTCATCGCATTGATGCCGATGATCGTCCCGAACATGCCGGGCGGGCAGATGAAGCGCATCATCATCGAAGAGAGCGCCATGATCGCTCCGCCGCCGAGGCCTTGCAGAAAGCGGGCGGTAATCAGAAGCGGCAGGTTCGTCGCCATGGCGCAGAGCAGGGAGGCGGCGGTGAAGAGCGCGACGCCGGCAAGAAACACACGCCGGGCACCGAGCGCTTCGCCGAGAGCGCCGCAAGGCAGGAGCGCGACGATGACGGCAAGCTGGTAGCTCGAAACGACCCAGACCGTGTCTGCGGAGGTGGAATTCAGCGCTCTCTCGATCGAGGGGAGGGCTATATTGGCAATCGCCCCGTCGAGAACCACCAGTACAAGCGTCATCAGAACGGTCAGGATGGCGAGCGTCCGTTGCGGGGCGGGCAGACCTTCCTGTTCACCGGAAATGGTCGAGGGTCCGCCGGCAGGGCGGGTATCGCTGATGGCATGGTCGGACAAGGCGGGAAGCTCCGCTGGGAATGGGATCGCTGTTATAGCGCCGACATTGGCCCGCGCCATGGCAAACTCTGGCCCTCATCCCCTGGAAATCAAGGGGAAGATCTGGCCTCGCACGAGGTTGCGCCACTATTCCTCGGACGGAAAGGGCTCGGCCGAGAGCAGTTTCTGTAGCAGCGAGAGCCGCTCCTCTTCCGTCTCCGTCGTCATCGGAAAGACATAGCGACAGTCCTTGATCACAGGCTCCGGCAGATCCTTCCACTGCAAAGCCGCGGCCTTCAGCGGCTTTTCGGCGAATGTAAGGGCAACGGCCTTCGGTCCGGCGGCGATCTCGCGGACGCCGAGGCGGGAGGCGGCAATGCGCAATCGGGCGAGTGCGAGGAGCCGCAAGAGCGGTTCGGGCAGGTCGCCGAAGCGGTCGCGGATCTCGTCCTCGAG
>CAMFHT010000315.1 GCA_945952245.1 uncultured Rhizobium sp.
CTTCCATGGATGCCGAGCTTGCGCCCGTTCTTTCCGGCGAGGCCCTGATCTACGACATGCGGATCGAGGACATGACGGCCCGCATCCGCCTGCTCAAGGACGGCACGCTCGACTGGATGCGCGGATCGCAGCCGGAGATCCCGGCGCGCAGCATCGTGCTCGAGAACGTCCGCGTTTCCAATGGCAACATCACCTTCATCGACGAGCAGTCGGGCCGCACCCGCCAGATCCGCGCGCTGAATGCCGCCATGTCGGCAAAGTCGCTCGCGGGGCCCTGGAAGGCGGTCGGCGATGCGGAGCTCGACGGCGAGCCGGGGCGGTTTTCGCTTTCCACCAATCTCAGCGAGGACAAGGCCGGCGGCATGTATCTGCGCGCCCGCATCACCCCCGACAAGCGGCCCTTCGGCGCCGAGCTCGAGGGTACGCTGGCGCTCAGCGCCGATGGCAAGCCGAGCTACAAGGGCACCTTCTCCGCCTTCTTCCAGCAGACGGAGGAGGAGGCGAAGGCTGCGGCAAAGGGCGATCCCAAAGCCCCCGCGCCGCGCCTCAAGGGCTCGTTCGAGCTGACCAACGAGAAGATCCGCGTTCCGGACTACCGCCTGGAAGTGGGCGAGGAGGCCGATCCCTATATCGTCACAGGCGAAGCGACACTCGACACAGGCAAGGATCAGGAGTTCCTGCTGCTGGCGGATGGCCAGCAGATCGACGTGGCGCGCATCGACTACCAAGGCAATGCCGGCAAGACCGGGCGTGATCCCGGCGATACGGTTCGCAAGCGCTTCGAGCGCTTCGTCAACATTGCCGCCAGTATTCCCGTTCCCTCCGTTCCGGGCCGCGCCAGCCTGAAGCTGCCGGCGATCCTGATCGGCGATACCGCAATCCGCGACGTGCGGGTGGACGTGCGCCCGATGTCCGGTGGCTGGGTGGTGGACAATGCGATCGCCACACTGCCGGGCAGAACGCAGCTCGAGGCGAAGGGCGTGCTGGCGCTCAAGGACCGAGCCGGCTTCAACGGCCATCTCCTGCTCGCCTCCCGCCAGCCCTCCGGCCTCTCCACCTGGCTTTCGGGCCAGGTGGACCCTGCCATTCGCGATCTGAAGACACTCGGCTTCGAGGCCGACGTGCGGCTGACGGCGGATCTGCAGCGCTTCGACCGGCTGGAGCTGCAGATGGGCGATGCGACCCTCAAGGGCCGCGTCGAACGGCAGTCGATCTCGGACGCGCAGCCCTCTCTCAGCGTCCAGCTTTCCGGCAACCGCATCGACCTCGACGGCCTGCGTGGCCTCGCCACGCTCTTCGGCAAGGAGGGCAAGGCGGACCTGAGCGGCCATGCGATCGCCGCCGAACTGAAAGCCGAGACCTTCTCGGCCTTCGGCATGGAGGCCAGGCAAACGGAAACCGTCTTCACGCTCGCCAACAATGCGCTCTCCATCGAGCGGTTCAACACCCGTGATCTTGCTGGCGCACAGTTGACGGCCATCGGCCGCGCCGAGCTGAAGGCGGACAGCATGGACGCCAATGGCCGCATCGGCTTCAAGGCGGATGATCCGGCCCCGTTCCTGGCCATGATTTCACAAAAATTGCCGGCCGACCCGATGCTCGGCCATCTGCTTCGCAATGCCGCCTGGTTTGCCGGCACGGAGCTAAAGGTGACCCTGGCGACGGGTGCAAAGGATCGGCCCGGCCTTTCGGTGAAGCTCGCCGGCACCAGCAATGGCAGCCGGGTGGACTTGAACCTCAATCTCTCCAACCCTGCCGGCTATCCCGCCAATGCCGGCATGAACCTGCAGGCGACGCTCGAGAACCCGCAGGCCAACATCCTCCTTGGCCAGGCCGGCCTCGACCCGCTGCCCTTCGACAGCGACCAGAAGGGCGTGCTCTCGCTGCGTCTTGCCGACACCAATGACGGCAATACGGATGTCGGACTTTCCTTCAATGCCGGCGAAACTGATTTCGATCTCAAGGGCCGTGGCAATCTCCACAAACCAGAGGGCCTAGACGGCAGCTTCCAGACGACGCTGAAGACGGACGATGCCGGCCCCTACCTCGCCATGACGGGAATCGCGCTGCCGCAGATGGCGATCGGCCTGCCGGGCAAGTTCAGCGCCGGGATCGCGGTTTCGCCCGATCGCATAAAGATCTCCGACCTCGCGGGGAATTTCTCCGACAATGCCTTCTCCGGCAGTTTCGACCTTGACCGCAAGGCCAAGGGTCTCAAGGGAACGGGCGCGCTGACGGTGGCCGACATGGACCTCGGCTGGCTGGCGGAAGCTGTCTACGGCACCGTGCTGGATGAAACGGGCCATGTTTCCGAGACCGCTTTCGGCCCCGGCATGCTGGAAGGCATGGACATGGCGATCGATCTCGGCGCCAAGACCTTCTGGCCGGGCGTTGCGGCACCTGTCCGCGATTTCAAGGCAAAGCTCAGCGCCGAGGATGGCGAGCTGACGCTCGACGATGCTGCCGGCGAATGGGGCGGCGCAAAGCTCAACGGCACGCTCCGCATGGGCAATACGGCGGGCTCCGGCTATCTGCAGGCAAACATCAAGGCCGAGGACGGCAATCTGCCGGCGATCTCCTGGTATCTGGACGGACAGCCGATCCTCGACGGCCGTTTCCGGCTGCAGTTTTCTGCGGAGGCCGCGGGCAAGTCGATGAAGGAGCTCGCCGCCGGCATGGGCGGCTCGGGCGAACTGCGCCTCTCGGGCGCAACCATCAACGGGTTGAACCTCGACGTGCTGAACCCGCTGATCGCCACCATGGACGTGACCGAAGGCGACATCACGCCCGCCAAGGTCGATCCGATCGTGGAAACCCTGCTCGCGCAGGGCGCGACCCAGATCGGCGACGTGACCGTTCCCTTCTCGCTTGCCGGCGGCCGGCTCGATGTACAGCCGGTTACGGTGCCGACGCCGCTTGCCAGCATGACCGGCGATGCGGAAGCCGACTTGGCGACCGGCCGTCTGCGTGCCACGCTGAACCTTGCCTTCACCCCCGGCGCCAATGCGGTCGAAGGGGCGGATCCGACGCTGCGGCTCGATTTCACCGGCCCGACGAATTCGCCCGAACGGAAGATGGACAGCCTTGGTCTCACCAATTTCCTGTCCTTGCGCGCCTTCGAGCGCGAGCGTCACCGCGTCGAGCGACTGCAGGCGATCGCGCAGGAGAAGGTGCGCCTGCGCCGGGAGGCCGCCTATTTCACCGCTCGCGCCGAAGAACGAGAGCGCCTGCGCCAGGAAGAGGAAGCGCGGCTGAAGGCTGCTGCCGAGGCGGAGGAACGGGCGCGCAAGGAGGCCGAGGCCCAGGCCGCGGCGGAAGCAGAAGCGGCGGCGAAGGCCAAGGCGGCAGCAGAAGCCAAGGCCAAGGCCGATGCCGCTGCAAGGGCCGCGACACGTGCGAAGGACGATGAGGCAATTGCACCCATCGGCCAGCAGGACAGCCTTGGCGTGCCGGGTGTCACCATGCCTGTCGAGCCGAGAAAGCGGGTGTTTCGCGGGGATGATCTGCCGCCACCGGCCTATCCCTAAGCTCTCGCCGATTTCAGATCTTCGAGCACATGCAGCCGCAGCGCGGAGGAAAGGTTTCCGCCGGTCCTTGAATCGTCCACCTCGGCGATGAGGGCGGCGAGCGAAAGTCCGCGTCCGTCTGCGATCCGCTTCAGCTCCATGAAGAATGCCTCCTCCAGCGAGAAGCTGGTACGGTGGCCATGGAGCGTCGCGGAATATTTGCGGATCATGGGGTGGCGGGCTTCAGAGAAAGAGTGAGCGGCTTCAAAATCTGAATCCGGAAAAGCGGGCAAGCCGTTGAGCCGGAATCGATTTCAGTCCTCCGGCTTGTCCGCGCCGCGCTCCAGCCGGCCCTGGTCGAGCGCCTTCTCCGCCTTTTCGTTGAGCGCCTTTGTCAGCGATTTCTCGGCCTTGGTGCGGCCGAAGGTCAGGCGGTTCTGGTCCGCCTGCTTTTCTTTTTCGGCACGGGCCTTGGTCTTGCGGGCCTGTCGGAGATTGATGATCTCGGCGGCCATGGCCAGCCTCACTGCTTCTTGCGGAAGCTGTCGAGCGAGATGACGGAGCCTTCCTTCTTGCCTTCCTCGGCAACGGGCTTGGCTTCGGCCTCGGCACGCGGTTCGACGGGATAGGCAGTGATCTCGGCCGAATCGAGCGCATCCTCGCCGGCGGCGGGCACGTCGAATTCCATCTCGAAGTTCACGGAGGGGTCATAGAAGCCGCGGATGGCGTTGAAGGGGATGACGAGCTTTTCCGGCGTGTCGGAGAAGGAGAGGCCGATCTCGAAGCCGGCATCGGTCACCTTCAGGTCCCAGAACTGGTGCTGGATGACGATGGTCATCTGCTCCGCATACTTCGCCTTCAGATGCTGCGACAGGCGCACGCCCGGAGCATTGGTGAGGAAGGTGATGTAGAAATGATGGTCACCGGGCAGGCGGCCGGTCGCTGCGACTTCGGTCAGAACCTTGCGGATGACGCCACGCAGAGCGTCCTGCGCCAGAATGTCGTAACGGATATGATCCTGCCCCATCGCTCTTCCTGTCTTTCCCATTCTTGCCGCCCGGCGGACGGTCCTGCTGTCTGTTTCGCCGCTCTTTAACGCATGACGAGCCTAATCGGAATCCCTTTAAAAAAATGAAAGCAGAAATCGATCAGGAAAGGCCGCATCGCGCACCGCCGCGGGCCGGCGCACACGATCACCTTTATGCCACTTGTAGCGGCTTCGCGAAACCCCCACCGGTGCCGGAGTCGGCGAACGGCATCACATTTAAGGGATGGGGACGAGCAGTCTGAAGATTGAGGGGAGGGAATGGAAGTGGAGGTTTCTGTTGCCAGGTACCTCCGAACCCCGCCTCAAGGTGCTAACCAGAAGGACTTAGGTCGGGTTTCCCGCACCGCCATTAGGCAGCGAGAGCATAACCCTT
>CAMFHT010000316.1 GCA_945952245.1 uncultured Rhizobium sp.
GGCCGCGCATCTGGAAGGAGCGGACGATCACGTCCTTGAGGATCTTGTTCAGCGCATGGCCGATGTGGATGTTGCCGTTGGCATAGGGAGGCCCGTCATGCAGCACGAACTTCACGCGGCCAGCGGCGGAGGAGCGCAGGCGCTTGTAGAGGTTCATCTCCTGCCAGCGCTTGACGAATTCCGGCTCCTTCTGCGGAAGCCCGGCGCGCATGGGAAATTCGGTCTGCGGGAGATAGAGCGTCGAGGAATAGTCGATCTTGGTTTCGGTATCGGTCATGATCTCGGCCAGTTCTGTGCGCTGCCCGAAGGGCGGAGCGCGATGTCGGTGAAAAATTGAAATGATGGACGGCGCTCGTCTTGCCGCAAACGCCAGAAACCCGGACTTCCCAGCAGCGTCAGCGCGCGCGGAAGGCCGGGCCGATAATTCGAAGGATCGGGCGCTTCTGAACATGGGCCATGGTGGCCGGTTGTTTAAGGGTTTTTGGACGGAAAGAAAAGGGGTATTGGAGAGGAAGGCCGATGTGGACGGCCATTCATTAGAATGATATGATCCACCGTCTCCTGGAGAGTGCCATGCCCATGAGCAGCAAGTCCGAAAAGATCGTGGACCGCCTTGTCGAGAGCGGGCGCTTTGCCTCGCGTACCGCAGTTTTGGAAGAAGCCGTGCATCTACTGGAACGACGCGAACAATTTCGCGATGAAGTCTGGAAGGGTATCGACGAAGGCATCGCCGATGCCGAAGCGGGCCGTGTCATGTCGGCAGAAGAAGTGCGCATTGCCTTGCTAAACGAGTTTTTGATCGATGATTAGGATACATGAAGACCTTCATCACCAAGAAGGCTCAGACCGACCTGCGCGAGATTGCACTTTTCATCGCGCGCGATAGCCCGAGGCGAGCCGTCACCTTCATCAATGAGCTCACGCGGAAATGCGAAGAGATCGCGCTGATGGCCGAAGCATTCCCTTTGGTGGAAGGGCGCGAGCATCATGGCCTTCGGCGGAGGGTCTACAAAAACTACCTCATCTTCTATTACGTCAAGAACAACCGTGTGCTCATTGTCCACGTGCTGAACGGCGCACGGCAGACAGATCGGCTGAACTTCAGCATCGAATGATCAGAAGCACACAGCCCGGTCGATCTCCGACAGCGGCGTGACACCCGACAACAGCGCCCTCGCCTCCTGGTCGTCCTGTTCCATCTGCACGATGAGCGCTTCCAGGCTGTCGAACTTCGCCTCGTCGCGGAGGTGGCCGAAGAAGGAGACGGCGCAGGTCTCGCCGTAGAGATCGCCGGTGAAGTCGAAGACGAAGGTTTCGAGCAGCGCCGCGCCGTTCTCGGTCACCGTCGGGCGGTAGCCGAAGCTCGCCACGCCATCGCGGATCACCCCGTCGGGACGGCGCAGCCTGACGGCATAGATGCCGGCGCGGAGCGGGGTTTCGGGCGCGAGCGCCATGTTGGCCGTAGGATAGCCGAGCGTGCGGCCGAGCTGCTTGCCGTGGATGACTTCGGCCGCGACCGTATAGCGGTAACCGAGCAGGCCTGCGGCACCCACGACATCGCCCTCGGAAATCCGGTCGCGGATGCGACTGGACGAGATCACGCTCGCGTTTTCATCACGGAAGGCATCGACCAGCGTGACGCCGAAGCCGTGGCGTTGCCCGGCTTCCATGAGATAGGCCGGCCCGCCTTCGCGGTTGCGGCCGAAGTGGAAGTCGAAACCGGTGACCACCTGCGCCACGCCCAGCCAGTCGATCAGGATCGACTGGATGAAGTCCTCCGCCGAGCGCTGCGAGAATTCCGTGGTGAACGGATATTCGATCACGGCCCTGAAGCCCATCTTTTCCAGGATCTTCGCCTTCAGCGGCGCCGGCGTGATGCGGAAGACCGGCTGGTCGGGCCGAAACAGCGAACGCGGATGCGGCTCGAATGTCAGCACGAGCGCGGGAACGCCGAGTTCTTCCGCAAGCCTCAGCGCCCGCTCCAGTACCGACTGATGGCCCCGGTGCACGCCGTCGAAATTTCCGATCGCCACCACCCCGCCCTTCAGCAAGTTCGGCAGCGGTTCGACGGATTCGTTGCGGTGGAATACGGTCATGCGCGGGGTCCCGTGGTGTGGATGTGGCGGGCAGCTGAGGTTAGGCGATGGTACCCCCCTCTGTCCTGCCGGACATCTCCCCCACAAGGGGGGAGATCGACCCGTGGCGGATCTCCCCGCACCACATAGATGATTCCATTAAAAGAACGCTTGGGGGAGAGCGAGCGACATGCGTCCTGCTGATCTCCCCCCTTGTGGGGGAGATGCCTGGCAAGGCAGAGGGGGGTACCAGCCAAGAACGCTGCAACCATCAAGCCAGCCTCGGCATCCAGAAGGTCGCATTGGCCTCGTGGCGGGCGAGGAAGTCCGCGAGGCGCCTCTCGTCGGTGCGGCCGTCTTCCACGTATTCGCCGGCATGGATGCCGCCGCTGATGTAGAGAAGGTCGAGACCCTGGCCGAGTGCGCCGCGGACGTCGGTGCCCATGCCGTCGCCGACGGCGATGATGCGGGCGGGGTCGAAGGGGCCGCGGAGCGTTTCGAGGGTGGAGAGCGAAGCCTCATAGATCGGCCGGTGCGGCTTGCCGGCAATGCGGGTTTCGCCGCCGAGTTCGGTGAAGAGCGCCGCGATCGCGCCGGCGCAGGGGATCATGCGGCTGCCGCGCTCCACCACCAGGTCCGGATTGGCGCAGATCATCGGCACGCCGCGGGCGATGAAGCCTTCGAGCATGGCGCGATAATCCTGCGGCGTCTCTACATTGTCGTCGAAGAAGCCGGTGCAGACGACGACCTCGGCCTCGGCCTCGGAAACGAGGACGACGTCGAGACCATCGAACAGCGGCAGATCGCGCTCGGGGCCGAGCAGGAACACCGTCTTCGGCCCCTCGGCGATCAGCCGGCGCGTGACGTCGCCGGAGGTCACAATGCCGTCATAGGCCTCGTCCGGCACGCCGATCAGGCGGAGTTGCGTCTTCACGCCCGGCGAGGGCCGCGGCGAATTGGTGATGAGGACGACGGTCAGCCCGGCCTTGCGGGCAGCGATCAGCGCATCGGAGGCTTCGGAAAAGGCATCGACGCCATTGTGCAGCACGCCCCAGACATCGCAGAGCACCGCATCATAGCGGGCGGCGATATCGTCGAGGCGGTGGATGCGTTCGGTCATGATCGGTCATCAACTCCAGAAACGGTCCCGGCTGACATGACAAAGGATGAGCCGGAAGGCAAGCGCGTTGAGCCAAATATATGGGCCCGGCATCACAGCCAGTTCAACCCGTGGGCGGCAAGCTGCCACAGCGCACCGAGCCCGGCAGTCACCCCGAGCGTCACCAGCATGCCCGCCTTCAGCCGGAAGAGCAGGACGGCCGCAAGCACCGAAAGCAGCGCCGTCACCGGGCTGAGCGTCATGACGTCGGGCACGGGGATGGAAAGGATCGGCACCTCCGTCTTGCCGGCTCCCGTATCCACCGTGCGGCCGATCAATGTCAGCCTGTGGTTCGAGGCGAAGAGGACGTGCAGCGCAAACCAGATGCTGAGGTTGAGGATGACGCCGGTGACCGCAGCCGTGACGGCCGCAAGGGCGGCGGAGAGGTTCCGGTTGGTGCGCAGCCGCTCGATATAGGGCGCGCCCGCGAAAATGAAGAGAAAGCTCGGCATGAAGGTGGCCCAGGCGGCCAGCAGGCCGCCGCCGAGCCCGCCCGCGATCGCAGGCAGCCCGCCAGGATTGCGAAAGCCGGCGAGGAAGCCGACGAAGGAGAGCACCAGAACCAGGGGCCCGGGGGTGGTTTCGGCCAGCGCCAGCCCGTCCAGCATCTCGCCGGCGGAAAGCCAGGCATAATGGCTCGCCGCCGTCTGCCCCACATAGGCAAGCACCGCATAGGCGCCGCCAAAGGTGACGAGCGCCATCTTGGAGAAGAACAGGAAGACGGCGGCAAGCGTGTTCGGCGCGCCGGTCATGACTTCCGCGATGAGGTCGGGATCGGCCGGCAGAAGGTAGAGAAAGGGAAGCGGCAGCATCCAGACGAGGGCCCAGACAGCGATCGTCTTCACCGTTTCAAGCGCCCTCGGCTTCTTCGGCCGCTTGCCTTTCAGCGCCGGAAGCCGCTGCAGCCTGGGCTTGTCCACGAGGCCGAAACGGGTGGCGAGATAGCCGGAAAGCCCCGCCGCCGCAACGACGAGCGGAAACGGCGCCTCGAACAGGAAGAGAAGCAGGAAGGCGACGATCGCCACGCCCTGATGGAAGCGGCTGACGAGCGCCCGGCGGCCGACCCGGATCAGAGCCTCGACGACGATGGAGAGCACCGCCGCCTTCATGCCGAAGAAGAGCGCCGGCAGCCAGTGCGTGTCGCTGAAGGTGGAGTAGAGGGCCGAGAGCAGGAGGATCAGCGCGAGCCCGGGCAGGAAGAAGAGCGCGCCCGCGATCACCCCTCCCCGCTTGCCATGCAGGAGCCAGCCGCAATAGGTGGCGAGCTGCTGCGCTTCCGGCCCCGGCAGGAGCATGCAGAAGTTCAGCGCATGCAGGAACTGCTCCTCCGGCACCCATTTCTTCTCGTCCACGAGAATGCGGTGCATGAGGGCGATCTGGCCGGCAGGACCGCCGAAACTGAGGAAACCGATGCGCAGCCACATCATGGCCGCACTTGCGAGAGAGGGTGCGCCGGCCGCTTCGGCAGCGGCACCCGTTGGGCGCTTGACGGGCTTCTTAACCACGCGTTCCGGTCCCTGGCCAAGCCGACATTTTTTCTTGCGCCCCGTTCTTGACTCTCTCCGAAGCCGCACTTATCTCGAAGCCGCTAGCACTCGTCGAGAGGGAGTGCTAACATCCATCCAAGCGGGTCAGAACGATCCGCCAAGTCATTTGATCGAGGGAATAGACAATGACAAGCACCAATTTCC
>CAMFHT010000317.1 GCA_945952245.1 uncultured Rhizobium sp.
CTGCAGGAGGATCTGGACTGGAAGCAGCTTGCGAACGAGTCCGAAGACGAACGCAGGATCACGGAAGGCTGAAGGCAGATCCGAAATTCGGGCGTCGCCTGTCCGGTTCACTCCGCCGGCAACCCGTCAATGCGAGCGCCTGAGTTCCCGGATGGTCTGGACGACCTGGTTGATGTCGTAAGGCTTGGCCACGAAGAGCGCATTCTGCGGCAGAACGGAGCCATCATATTTGCGTCCCGAGGTGATGATGACGTTGACCTTCGGCCAGTTGGTCAGGACCTCGTGGGCAAGCTGAAGCCCGTCGATCTGCCCGGGCATGTTGATGTCGGTAAACACGACATCCACGGGCTCGATCGGCAGGACTTCCAGCGCCTCGTCTGCAGTTCCGGCAGATACCACCTCGAACCCTTCATCCTCCAGCTGGAGCGCCACGTCCAGCCGAACCAGAAACTCGTCCTCGACGACGAGAATCGTCTTTGCGTCCCCACGCATCACTCTCTCCGTTGTTTGTGCGGCGATGCGAACCAGACGGGTTATTGCTCGCTGCGGTGGTCTGCAGTCGAGCATTTAATGTTCGTACGGGCGATTACGTTCCGATCCAAAACTGCATTTAGAACGATTTATTCCGCGCTTTGGCCGCCAGGACAGTGAGCCCTGCAAAATCTCGCCTGCTCCCGTTCATGCCTACTCATCTACAACAGCTGCTATCGATGGCGTTTCATTCCAGCCCCTGCTGCATGTCCATAAACGGTTACGCAGTTCTGAACATCTCTCGACGTCATCTACCCGATGCAATGGCATTGCCCGCCGGACGCTTGTTAAATAGCCGGAACGGGCGGGAAGGCCGCGGGCTCACCGTCCTCCCCGGGCACGGAAACCGGGCCGGCTGGCACATCCGGTTCCGGCTCTGGCACTGGAAGGTCCGGCACATCGGGCTCTGGCGACGACAGGGGCCGGGGTGTGGGCTGCGGGGGAAGTGTCGTTGGCATCTGCTTGATCCTTTTACCTTGAGAAATCGCCGCGCCTCTCCGGCATTGCAGGGGAAGCGGGACAGGAACGTCAGCCGCGCGGCTCGTGGAAGGGACAGCCATTGAAGCGCGCACGGAATTCGGCCGAGTGTCGGTAGGGTTCGTTGCGGGCACGGTTGATGCTGCCGAGCGGCCGGTGCGCCTCTAAGCCGGTCCAGACGCTGAAGCGCATTTCCTCGTTCACAGCCTGAACCTTGGCGGGGCTCCAGCTGTCCTGCGGCGCGGCGGTAAGGGTGGCAACGGTCTCGAAAGGCGCCTCCTCCTCCTTCCACTCCACTGTCGGATCCTCGATCGGCTGTTTTTCCGTGTCACGGCACAGCTGCACCTGGAATTCCCAGACGCCAACTGTCTCGGCCATTTCCGCCTGCACTGCCTCGCGGATGGCGTTCTCCCGGTCGCTGGCATCGATCTCGGTACCCGTGCGGTTTGTCAGGCCGGCTGATACGGGTTTGAGCCGGAACTTCGCGACATAATCTCCATAGCGGAACGGCGTCACGCTGAAATAGGTTTCACCGAGAGGATCGGAATTCGGAGCGCCACCGAGGGCCTGGACCGTGGTGCTCGTGACGCCCACGGCCTCCAGTCCCTTGTTGACGGTCTGCAATACGCTCGACACCACCGTCTTCGTCCCTTCGAGCCGGTCCGTCGTCTTCGCCAGCAGCTTGAGGCTCGACAGGAACTTCTTCGGATCGGCAGTCTGGAAGATCGGGCCATTCACCATGACGAAATCCTGCGTCGTACCCTCGGCCCCCGGAAGACGTTGACCGTCCACGTCCGTTACCTTCAGCGCCAATCCCCGCGGCAGGGAGATGGCGTCGGGCAGGATATCGCCCGCATTCGTCGAAAGCCGCATGTAGACCTTGTGCCTGCCCGGCCTTGCGAAGAGGCCTTGTGCCAGCTCAGGCGAAAGCCCTTCCCGAACGGACAGCTCTCCTTCGAGGATGCCATGCGCCTTCGCATGCACCGAGCGGACCGCATGCCCGTAATCCTCGGCAGTTCTTTCCAGAATCACGTCGAACTGCTCGATGAGAGCGGAAATGGTTTCCCGCTCGTCGGGCTTGACGGTCTCGAGATCGGGCGAAAAGCGGATGGGTGCGGCTTCAGTCATGGAGAGCTCCTTTAGAAAAATCTGGAACGCCCTGTGCTACTGTTCGTTCCCCTCGAAGCCGGATCGCAAGCGAAACAGCGCTACACAGGATGCACCGTGGCGCTCCTTCCGCTGCCGTGTTAGGGGGTGCAGATATCCGTATCGCAAGAGACGTCCATGGCCCGAACCCTGATCCGCCCCGGCGGGCGCAGCGAGCGCATCCAGATCGCGGTGCATGACGCCGTCCGTAGCCTGCTCGCCGAAAAGCCCGAGGGCGAGCTGACGATCGCCGCCATCGCGGCGCGGGCCGAGGTGCCTCCGTCCACCATCTATCGCCGTTGGGAGACCCTGCCGAAGCTGCTGGCCGACGTGGCGACCAACCGGTTCCTGCCGGACAGCATACCCGTCGACACGGGCAGTCTTCGCGGTGACCTCGAAATCTGGCTGGAACAGCTGGTCGACGATATTTCCTCCGGTCCCGGCCACACGCTGCTGCGTGAACGGTCGGCCAATGTCCAGGTGTCGCGGGTGGCGGCAGGCTATGCCTATCAGAACCTCGTCTGCCTCTGTGACCGCTGTGAAGGTCGCGGCGAACCGAACGCGGTGGCGGACCGCTTGATGGACATGATCGTTGCACCCGTCATCTACCGCATTTTCTTTACGGGGCAGGAGATCACCAAGGCCTATCAGGCAGAGCTGATCGAATTTGCCCTCGCCTCGCGCGGCCTCACGCGCCCTTATGACAGCCAGGCTTCCATCCGCGAATACGTTCTCTACGAAAACGATCCTCAGTAATCGGCGATCCGGTTGCCATCTCCGAAATCCGGCGCGACGCCGAGAAGCGCGGCTGAACGGGCGATGATTTCCTTGGCCATGGGCGCGGCCGTATAGGCGGCGAGGCGCCCACCGTGTTCGCCGGTCAGCGGCGCGTCGATGACCGTCAGCACCACATATTGCGGGCTATGCATGGGGAAGCCTGCCAGGAAGGCATTGAAGTTGAGATGCTTGGCATAGCGTCCATTGATGACCTTGTCCGCCGTGCCGGTCTTGCCGCCCACGTCGAAACCTGGCACCTGCGCACTGCGGCCGGAACCCTTGATGCCGTTCCAGTGAAACAGGAAGCGCATATCGGCGCTCGTCTGCGGCTTGACCACCTGCTGGGCGACTTCGGCCGCCTCCGTACGGGTGCGGGGCAGGAAGGTCGGTTCGATGAGCTTGCCGCCATTGATCAGGGCAGCACCCGCTACCGCCGTCTGCAGCGGCGTGGTGGCAACGCCATGGCCGAAGGAGATGGTCGCCTGGTTGATCGGCTTCCATATCTTGGGCTGCATGGGGGTCGCGACTTCAGGCAGCTCTGTCTTCATTCGGGAGAGGAGGCCGAGGCGCGTCAGGAAGGCCTGGTGATCCGGGATGGACACGCGCGAGGCAATCTCGGCGGTGCCGATATTGGATGAATATTGAAACACTTCCGGCACGCTGAGCGGGCGGCTCTGGGCGTGATCGTCGTGGATCAGGAAGCCCGCCATGCGCAGGGGTCGAGAGGCGTCCACGACCGTGTTCATGTCGATCTTGCCCTCGTCCAGACCCATGGCAAGGGTGAAGCTCTTGAAGGTCGACCCCATCTCGAAGGTCGCATTGCTCATGCGGTTGAACCAGCCCTTCTCGTATTCCTTGTCTGGCTTGCCGTCGGGACGTGAACGCGAAGGTTCGTTAGGATCGTAGTCCGGTACCGATGCCATGGCGAGGACCTCGCCCGTATTGGCATCGAGCACGACGGCGCCGGCAGCTTCGGCCTGGTAGTCCTTCATGCCGCGCGCCACGACATCGTGCACGATGTTCTGGATGCGCAGATCGATGGAAAGACGCACCGGCTCCATCTTCTCGCCGGTGAGACCGGCAGCTCTCAGATCAGACAGCCCCTGCCGGTCGATATAGCGCTCCATGCCCGCCAGACCGCGATTGTCCACGTCCACATGGCCGAGAATGTGAGCAGCGGTCGCGCCGCCCGGATAGAATCGCTTCTTCTCCGGCCGGAAGCCGATGCCGGGAATGCCGAGCTTCAGGATGTCCGCCTGCTGGCGCGGCGTCAGTTGCCGGCGCAACCATTGGAATCCTGAATTTGCCTTCAGCTTGTTGTACGTGTCGCGATAGTCGAGATCGGGAATGACGCTGGAAAGCGCTTCGACAGCTTCGTCCACGTCGATGATGTGGCGCGGATCCGCATAGAGGGAGACCATGCGCAGATCAGTCGCCAGCAAGGCGCCATTGCGGTCGACGATATCGGGCCGGGATGCGAGCATGCTCTTGGCAGGCGGGATCGACGCTGTGGCCTCGACGGGCGCTAGGCCGTAATGCACCAGCCGGCTGCAGATTGTCAGGCAGACAAGGGAGAAGGCGCCGATCAGGATGCGGATGCGGGACCGCGCCCGCCGCTGTCGCGCCTTGACGCTGCCAACGAATTCCGGCCGCTTGCGCACTGCAAAGTGAGCCCGGCTTCGGGCAGCCAGAACGCGGGAGATGATCTTCATGAACTTTTCCCAATGCCAGAGGCGACAGCCATGGCATGCCCTAGTCTAAATGGAGCACTCAAGCCTTACGAGCTTAATGCAAGAAAAATTGCGTTAACAAGATTAATCAAACATTAAAGCGGGAAGGTAGCTTCTGGCCCGGGAGGTCTGCAGGGAGGACAATGACCTACTAACCGCCGAAGCACAGCGATTTCAGTCAGACAACAAGGAAGCGAGAAAGTTATGGCGGAGAAGGAGGGATTTGAACCCCCGATACCCTTGCAGGTATGCCGCATTT
>CAMFHT010000318.1 GCA_945952245.1 uncultured Rhizobium sp.
AACGTGCCGCTCGCGGCATCGAAGACATGGTCGATGACCGTGACCTTCGCCGGATGGAAAGGCGACTGGTACAGGCGCTGTTGCGATGCGCGCTTGAACACCGAATATAGTCGCGACCCATCGGTCGGAAGCGAGATCCGCAGCAACCACAGCGCACCACGCCACTGAGGAGATGCTGGGCCCGTCTCTGTTCCCGGAACCGACCGACGCGGCTCGCAACAGAACGCGGAGAGGCCGCGACCTCTTCGAGCTTCTGCTGAACGGTGTTCCAAAGCCCTGGCTCGACGATCCGCAGCTCAGGGACGTCCTCGGTGATCCATTGATCAGGGGGATTGGGACGAGAGATCCGATTTCCGCTCTGCGGGTCCTTCACGTAACGCTGGCGATTCCAGACCAGGCACCCGACATAAAGCTCGTTGCGGAGGACGCCGGTCTTGCGGCCTGCGTGCCCGCGGATGGTGTTATCTCCCCATGGTCGCTTGCCTGGTCCCGGGATGGACTCCTCGTTGAGCTTCTTGGCAATCGCATTCGGGGAGGCGCCGGCGGAGAACATCGCAAAGATGCGTCGGACGACTTCTGCCTCGCCGGGCTCGATGTCCCGGCCACCGCGAACAGGTTCGCCGTGAGCATCAATCTCTCGCCGCACGCGATAACCATAACAGATCCCACCTGCGGACCGGCCGGCCGCAACCCGGCCCCGCATCCCTCTGTGGGTCTTGGCGGCCAGGTCGCGCAGGAACAGGGCGTTCATCGTGCCCTTGAGACCGACATGCAATTCGCTGATGTCGCCCTCGGCGAGCGTGACGATCCGGATACCGCAGAACTGCATCTGCTTGAAGAATGCCGCCACATGCTCTTGGTCGCGACTTACACGATCGAGAGCCTCGGCCACGACGATGTCGATCTTGCCGCTACGGGCGTCCGCGAGAAGAGATTCGTAGCCGGGACGGAGATGGCTCGAACCCGACATCGCCCGATCGGTATAGGTTCCAGCGAGCGTCCAGCCCTCCCGCGAGATCAAGGCTCCGCACACGGCGATTTGATCCTCAACAGATTGATCGCGTTGCTGATCGCTTGAATAGCGCGCGTAGATGGCCGCTTTCAGGATCCGCGCTTCCGTCCGCCGGGGCTCGATCTGCGCAGTCCGGCAATCAGCTCAGCATGGCTGATTGAGGCTGCCAAGGTCGATGCGTGATTGCAGCCTTGAGTGCGCCAGGAATTGGTATGACCTATGCCTGCTCGCGCGCCATCAATGCCGACGGTTTCCGCCGCGAACGTTGCAAAGCTGTGCCGCAATGAATGCGGTCCCAAAGCGATGCCGAATTCGCGGAGCGTCAGCTCCCGCAGCGCGATATGGATCGTGTGATCTGCGAGCGGAGCACCGCTTATTCCCAACCAGAGCCGAGCTCCCGAGCTCGTATTGGCTACAGCGGGCCTGACATTGGCGAGATAGCGCTCAAGGTGCAGGGCCAGGGGCGGATGCGCGGGGCCGCGTATTCGCGCCCTTTTTCGTTTCCTCCGGCTGCAGGGTCACCAGCCATTCGCCATTTCCCTTCGCAAGGTGACGGCCGAGTTCGAGGCTTGCAAGGTTGCAGAGCCGAACCGGGATGTAGGCCAGGAAGTACAGGATGAGCCAGTTGCGATAGCCTGGGATCGATTTCCGGGGGAGGGGGTGGGACGCAGCAGACAGGGCGCGCTCACAAGCGGCGACGACGATGACGATATCGAGAAATCGCGCGTTCACGGTGGAAGCCTTGGCTCGTCGACTCTGCAAGTTGGCGCGCGCGCGCAACCAGGACCAATCAGCCCCCGGTGCGATCGACGAGATCACCGCGAGCAATTCAAAGAGGCGGTTACGCAGGGTGCCGAGCTTCACGCCTTGTGCCTGCAGATCATGCACAAAGGCATCCACATTGGCGGGCGTCACGCGTGCGGCGGCCGGGAGCGTGAGGTCCTCGCCTCGCCTGATCAGGAAGGTTAGCCAGCGCCCATAACCGCGTTCATTCTTATGGCGGGTCGCCGGCCGCCATTTGGCGGCGGCGACAGGGTCACAAAAAGGGATCGTCGATCGTCGCCTGCGCATAAAGTTCGCGATCCTGGATCGGCCACGCAGGGACCTTCAGACAGCGTCGCGCGACATTGTTGTTGAAGCGGCCCATCAACGTCGCTTCCTCATCGCAGAAAGCCGCTGCTTGGTGATCTCTTCCTAGGCCTGACGAGTCAGCTCACGGTCGGCAAGGTAAGCATAGTTCCGACGGATCGTGTCGGCGTCGCGGTTGCCGATAAGCGCTCGGCCATTCTCAATACCATTTGGTCCATGGGCTTTGACCTGTAGGTAGATGGCGATCGAACGATAAAGTTGCGCGTGAAACGCCACGCCAAGACGGGATTCAACGGCCTTCTTGATTTGCGAACTGAGCGAACCCGAAATTTCAGGACCGGCTCTCCTCCCCGGGAAAAGCCAGCCCTCGGTCTGTTTGTACAAGCGCATCGCAGCTTTAACGCGGGCGACGGCTTCAGCCGGCAGCTTAAAGTTTAGCTCGTTACCATTCTTGACTGCAGAGGGAGGGAAGTGGATTCGCCAGATGTCTCCTCTGCATTTGACGTTCTCCTTGAGCCGGAGGGAGGTTAGGTTGGCGATGCGCAGCGGGGCATAGTATAGCCTTGGCCCGGGCGTCCCAGGTGCTTGGTCGTGGAGCGGAGCTGAAGGCGCCGCTCGAACGCGCGCTAGCACTTGCCGCGGGCACCAGCGAGCGCGAGAAGAGCCATGTCGCCATCTTCGCGAAGATACTGACCGGGCAAGGTGTCGCAGCGATACCGCTGGTTCTCGAACACACCAGGACATGGCCGCGAGATGCGATGGTGCTGGCACCGATCACCGGCGTCTTCGGACTTATCGCGTTTTCAGGCAAGGCCGGCCGGGAGGCAGAACAGCTTGCGGTCCTACAGCCGCTCGCATCGGCCTATGGCGATGACTGGTGGTTCCGAATGGTGTTCGCGTTCGCACAAATCGAACTCCAGGATTTCACAAACGGCCTTCGCAACATCGAGACGGCATTGCACGGCAATCCGCGCAATGGGCACGCCGCCCACATTCGCGGTCATCTCTACTATGAGCTTGGCGAGCGAAGGGAAGGCCTGCAGTTTTTGAGTCAATGGGCGAAGGACTATCCTAAAGACGCTCACATCCATTGCCATATCAGCGGGCACCAGGCGATCTGGTCGCTGGAAACCGGCCGGCGGGAAGATGCGTGGAGCATCTATCTCAGGGACCTTCACCCCGGCGGCTCATGGGGCCCCAGATCAACGTTCTCACCGATTGCGCCTCATTTCTCGCGCGAGCGGAGATGGCCGGGGAAACGGTCGATCCGGAGCTCTGGCGGGCGATCAGCCCATATGCGTCGCAATGGTTTCCAAACTCGGGGATCGCCTTTGCCGATATTGCACAGCGCGCTCGCGTTCGCGATGTCGGGCGACAGCGACGCTCTTCGCTCGCTTGTCGACAACCCAAAAGGCCCTGCCGCCGATATCCTCGCTCCGATTACGCGAGGTTTCGACGCCTTCGCGCGTCAAAGATGGAACGAAGCCGTTCAGGAGCTTCAGCCAGTTCTGTTGATGCATGAGCGGGTTGGCGGCAGTCGGGGCTGACGCGACCTTTTGGAATATACCGTCACGAGCGCTTTACTTCGAGACGGGCAGGTAGAGGCCGCTCACCAGCTCATTTCGTCGCGCCGTCCTCAGAATGGCCGTGGTGGCTTTCCGATTGCAGGGCTCGCGGCTAGGAGCGATTGGCTGTTTTGGGGGCCTCCAGAGTGCACCCTTTCGCCCTACGGATCTATCCCCACGGATGACGGGCACACCACCTCGGGGAGGCTTCTTCATGTCCGCACCATCGTGTACCTTCCTCGCGTCTGACGCCGATGCGTACGACCAACTCATGGGCCGATGGAGCCGCCGGTTGGCTACTCGGTTCCTCGACTTCGTCGGCGTAACGGATGGCGCAGTTCTTGACGTCGGTTGCGGCACCGGCAGCCTGACGGCCGCGCTGCTCGAACGCCCGGATATTCACAGCGTTCACGGCATCGACGTTCATCGGCATATGTCGCCGCCGCGCAGAAGCGATATGCGAGCCCATGTGCCACATTCGGGGTCGGCGACGCCTGCGCCATTGCTGCGCCGGACAAGTCGTTCGATCATGCGCTGTCGCTGCTCGTGCTACAATTCGCACTGCAGGCCGAACGAGCGATTACGGAGATGTGACGCGTGACGCGCCCGAGTGAAGCCGTAACCGGTCAAAGCCCTGGTATGAAAAGGGCCGAGAACTGTGAAACTCTCAAATCGCCGTCAAATAGCACCACAAGCGGACTCTGGCCAGTTGGCCGGAAGCAGACTTTTAATGATCAGCACGTCAGAGGCGCTACATCATTTCGGTGTCTCGTATCCGGCCGCAAGCGCCTCCGCATCCCAGACGCCGAGTAGGTCGTAGGATGGCTCGGAAACGGGGCTGAAGCCATTAAGGAGCAAGCGCTCCCGGATTGCCGCAAGCTCGGACGCTTCTTCGATGGCCAGGAAAGCCGCCCGCAGCGCCTCTACGACCTGCGGCGGGCAGGAATGTGTGGCGACGAAGAACGGGATCGGGGCCGGCGCCGTGGTCGCGACGACGCGCAAGCCGTGGGCTGGATCGTCCGGCGCGGCGCGCATGAGGTCGAAGGCATAGGAATCGAGCGGACCAGCATCGATCGCGCCGGACAGGAGCGCTGCGACGACGCCGCGCGGCGTATGCAGCGGACCGACGCTTTCCGCATAGAGCGTGGGCAGGCTCGCAGAGCGATAGCCGAGCAGATGATGGCGCAGGGCATTGAAGCCGGACTGCGATTCCTCCAGCGTGTAGCCGATGCGAT
>CAMFHT010000319.1 GCA_945952245.1 uncultured Rhizobium sp.
CTCTGGCTCACCGCACTTTTCATGGCCGTTTGCGGCTTTCGGATCTACTGGTTCCAGCAATTTGACGCTGCCGGCAAGGGCCGGCTCGGGCGCGACGAGATCGCATTCTGGGAAAACCGCTATCTGCTCGGCGGTGTCACGACGACGGCAATCCTCGGCATCGGCAGCGCCTATGCAATCGTGATCGCCAAGGACCAGTTTGCCATCTTCGCCTGCGTGACGGTCACGCTCGGCTCCATGGTTTCCGTCGTCGGCCGCAATTACGGCTCGGCCCGCGCCGTCAACCTGCAGACGCTGACCGCCTGCGTGCCGATCATGCTCGGATTCGTTCTGGTGTCGGATCCCTTCATGGTGGCCTTTGCGGCGCTGCTCATCCCCTTCCTGCTCACGACCCGCAGCATGGCGAACGGCGTGCGCGACTTCCTCTACCGCAATGTCATCGCCTCGCGCGAAATGGCGGAGCTGGTCGACCGCTTCGACATGGCGCTGAACACCATGCCCCATGGCCTGTTCATGCTGGATTCGAGCAACCGCATTCTCGTCGTCAACCGCAAGGCCTGTGAACTGCTGCATCTCGGCGACCAGGACCGGCTGAAGGATTGCGATCTAGACCTCGTGCTGCGCTACGGCGCGCGCCATGCCTTCATCGACGGCTCGCTGCCGGCGCTGATCCAGCGCCAGCTCGCGCAACTGGTGGACGGCACGCTGTCGCGCACGCTGGTGCAGTATTCCGAAGACCTGTTCCTGGAGTTTTCCGCAAGCCGCCGGCCGGACGGCGTCGTCGTCCTGATCTTCGAGGACGTGACCGCCCGTGTTCGCGCCGAGCGCCGCGTCATGCACATGGTCCGCTTCGACCCGCTGACGGGCCTGCCGAACCGCGAACATTTCGGCGAGATGGTGCAGGATGCCATCGCCCACCAGCCGGATGATGGTGTGGTCGGCTTCGCCGTTCTCGACGTGGACGAGTTCAAGCATGTGAACGACATGAAGGGCCATGTGGCCGGCGACAAGCTGCTCTGCGAGATCGCGGCGCGGCTGGAAACGGTTGCAGGCGAGGGGGTCATCGTCGGCCGCCTGATGGGCGACCAGTTCGTGATCTGCATCCCCGCCGGCCGTGATGCCGGTGCGGTCGCGAGCCGCCTGCGCCAGATCCACGAATCCATGCGCGGCCATTACGACCTCGAAGGCTCGCAGATGCGTATCACCATGAGCGCCGGCTCGCTGGTTCTGCCCAAGGCGCAGTTCCGCGCCGAGGAATGGCAGATCAAGGTGGACCTCGCGCTGTTCGAGGCGAAGTATCGCGCCCGCGGCACCTGCGCCTCCTTCGAACAGGAAATGGATGCCCGCTATATCGACCAGCAGAAGCTGAAAAGCGAGCTGCGCGATGCCGTGGAGGCAGAACAGCTGCACGTGGCCTACCAGCCTATGTACCGCCCCGATGGCAGCGAGATCGATTGCTGCGAAGCGCTGTCGCGCTGGTTCCACCCCGTGCGCGGGGCGATCCCGCCCGGCAATTTCATCCAGCTCGCCGAGGAAATGGGCATCGTCTCCGACATTACCCGTCTCGTCATCCGCCAGGCCTGCCGCGATTGCATGACCTGGAGCGGCGATATCGCTGTTTCGGTCAATCTTTCGGTACACGACCTCCGCAACAAGGCTATCGTGACAGTCGTCGAAGAGGCGTTGGCCGAATCGGGCCTGCCGCCATCCCGCCTCAGGCTCGAGATCACCGAAAGCTGCCTGGTGGAGGAGCCGGGGGTCGTGCAGTCCATCCTCAACACCTTCCGCAACCGCGGCATCATCATCGCGCTCGACGATTTCGGCACCGGCTTCTCCAGCCTCAGCTATCTCGACATGCTGCCGGTCGACATCGTCAAGATCGACCGCTCCTTCGTGCGCAACATCTGCGAGGATACGCGCCGTCTCAAGCTCCTGCGCGGAACGGTCAACCTCATCCGCGAGCTCGGTCTCAAGATCACCATCGAGGGTGTCGAGACCGAGGAGCAGCTGGAATTGATCAACCGCACCCGCTGCGCCGATCTGATCCAGGGCTATGTCTTCTCCGCCGCCATCTCCTCGGCCGAGATATCAGCGCTTGCGGATGCCCATGAAAGCCGGCTGCTGATCGCCAAATCCTGATTGTTTCCTACAACCGTCTACACCCAGCCCCGGCCAGCGAGCCGGGGTTTTTTATGCAACCTCACGGCTTTAATTGCTATCAGGAATCATGTTTTTACAATTTCCTGTTAACTATGTTCCTTTACCCCTTGTTAACCATAACAACTAAAAGTCTACTAAATTCTTAACGAACTGTTGCCGCGGCCTCCGAAGCTTAGCATTAATTTTTCGTTAATGCGTTGGAGGTGTACGAATGTTCGATCACACGACTGGAGCGGGAAATTTCTCCCAGAAGCTCATGTCCCTGCTGGACAAGGTGGAGTATCGGCGGGTTGAAAACAGCGAGGATATGGAGGAGGTCGCCCGTATCCGCTACAAGGCCTACAAGATGGCCGACATCCTGACCCTCAATGGCTCGACGCTCATCGACGACATCGATTTCGACAGCCACGCCTATATCTTCGGCGTCTATTTCGAGGAAAAGCTGATCTCGACGGTGCGCATCCACCACGTGACGCCGGATCACCGGGTGAGCTCCACCGGCAGCGTTTATCCCGACGAGATCAACGCCTTCCTGGATGCCGGCATGTCGCTGATCGACCCCGTGCGTTTTGCCGCCGACCCCGCGATCCTGGGCGAAATGCCGGCCATTCCCTATTTCACGCTGCGCATCGCGGCCATGGCGACGGACTATTTCCAGGCCGACCGCGTGCTGCAGCTCGTCAGCCCGCAACATGCAGCCTTCTACAAGCGTGTGTTCCTGGCGAAAACGATCGTCGAGCCGCGCAAGAATTGCGGCAAGTACAATATCGAGCTGACTCTGATGGCGACCGAGGCGAACGAGATCCGTACCGGGCTCTACCGCCGTTACCCGTTCTTCCAGTCGGAAGCCTTCGAGCGGCGGCTGATGTTCGCGCGCGGTTCCGAAATGGAATTCACCCCGCTTACCATCCTTCCGACGGCAAGGCTCGTTGCCCGGCTTTGACGCCGCAACGGCTGGCTTGTGCGCAGATTGCCGCGCTTCGAGGCCCGGGCTTGCGGAGGTTTCGCCGCTATGCCATGAATTTCAAAGGAGTGCATTGCGCCGGCGACGGTGCTGCGCTATGGGCACTGCGAACGGGGCTTGGCAAACGTCAGGGCCGAGCCTCGGGTCTGGCTATTCGAAAACTGGATGAGCACGGGCTGCTGCGGGATCGGATCCCCGGTATCCTGGTCAGGGAGACGAGAGAATGAGCGAACATCACACCGGTCCGGCCGAAGTCGGTGCTGCCATGGATTATCCGGAGCACGAGAAGACCTATAACGGCTTCCTTAACGTCGCCAAGTACGGCACGGTTGTCATCGTCGCCCTGCTGGTCGCCATGGCTGCCGGCTTTTTCACCGCGGGCGGCTGGGTTGGCGGCGTCTTTACCTTCATCATTCTGGCTGCTGCGGGCATCATCCTCGCCTGAGGTCGAACCGCGTCAAAGCGCCTTCTGCAATTTAAAAGGGCTCGCTCACGCGGGCCCTTTTCTTTTGCCTTCAGCGGAAACGAAGAGGCCCGCTCGTGGCGGGCCTTTTCTGTATCCTGGAAGGGGAGGGAGCTCTCAGGCCCCGCCACCCGCTGCAGCGCGGGTGCGGGCCATGCCGTCCTGTGCCGGCTGATACTTGGCGTCCAGGCCTGCCGCATGGCGGTAGGACTTGTAGGCGCGCTTCAGGTCGCCGCGTCGCTCGAACACCAACGCCTGGTTTGCCCAGCTTTCGGCGATCTTGTCGTTGAGCTCGATTGCGTGGTTGAAGTCGGCGAATGCGTTCTCGTCGTCACCGGTTGCGACATAGGAGATGCCGCGGCCGTTATAGGGTTCCGGGGCAGAGGGGGAGAGCGAGATCGCCTTCGAGAAGTCCTCGATCGCCTTCTCGTGCTGGCCGCGCTTCTGGTAGATCAGGCCCCGGTTGTGATAGGCGCGGCCATCCGTCGTGTCCTGCTGGATCGCCTGGTCGAAGTCGCGGAAGGCCTCGTCGATGCGGCCGTTCTGGCGGTAGATGTTGCCGCGGCCGATCAGCGCCACGTCATAGTTCGGGTTCAGCTTCAGTGCCGTGTTGTAATCGTTCACGGCCTCCACCGGCTGGCCCATGTTGCGATAGGCGAGCGCGCGGTTGGCATAGGCCTGGTAGTAGCGCGGGTTCAGCTGGATGGCGCGGTTGAAATCGTCCACTGCCGCCTGGAAATTGCCGGCGCGGCCATAGGCCGAACCACGGACGTTATAGCCTTCGGGATCCTGCGGATTCTGGTTGATGACGCCCGTCAGCGAGGCAATGTTCTCGTTCGACCCCTGCGCCTTCTCCAGGCGAATCACGTCGTCGCTGGTCGTGGTGCTGCAGCCGGAAAGAGCCATGCTGCCGGCGATCATCGCGGCCATGCCGATGCCGAAGCTGAGGCGGCTCGTGCGGCGCCGTGTGTATGCAACCGTCGTGGTGAGATCGAGATGGGTCATGTCGGCCATAGGCGGTGTTCGCTTCCTCTGCTGCGGCTTATCCCAGCGGCTCATCCGGTCTTGCGGGCGCGTCAGAGGGACGCTGTCTTCGCCATCGCCCGATCCGGATTGCAACTTGCCGGGCCGCAAGGGCGGGCAAGCCGGATACCCGTCGATTCCTCATCAAAAAAGGCGGTGGCGATTGTGATCGCCCCCGCCAACAAGCATTGGTTTACGTCCAAAAGACGGCAATCAACGGGCAGACGTACGGCCGCCGCTGATCAGGCCTTCGCGCTGCATGCGCTTGCGGGCCAGCTTGCGAACGC
>CAMFHT010000320.1 GCA_945952245.1 uncultured Rhizobium sp.
CGATCGAAGCCGCCGCCGTGCACAAGATTCAGAAGTAAGGTCCGATCATGGTGCTGAACATGCCGCGCGTCTCCTGTCTTTCCGCTGTCGTCGTCGCGGCGTCGCTGCTTGCCGGACCGGTGTTCGCGCAGGGCGCGACCAGCCAGATGGAAGGCCTGAAGCTTTCCAACGACAAGCCGATCCAGATCGAGAGCGACCAGCTGGAACTGAAGGAGCAGGAGAAGACGGCGATCTTCAAGGGCAATGTCAGTGTACTGCAGGGCACCACGTCGCTGAAAGCCGGCAACATGGTCGTTCACTACAAGTCCGGCGGGCAGTCCATGGCGGCCGGCAATACGGACATCGAACGCATCGAACTCGCCGATGGCGTGCTTCTCAATTCCGGCACCCAGCAGGCCACCGGCGATACCGGCTCCTTCGAGATGGCCTCGCAGGTCTTCATTCTCCAGGGCAAGCAGGTGGTTCTGTCCGACAAGGAGAACGTCTTCGTCGGCTGCAAGCTGACCGTCCATGCCAATACGGGCGAGGCGCATCTCGAAGCCTGCGGCGGCCGTGTCCGCATCCAGCTCGATCCGAAGAGCCAGAAGAAGCAGTAAGGATAGCGCGTCCCGTGGCCTTTTCCCTTTTCGGCAAGTCCGCGCCCGAAGCTGCAGGACAGCCGTCCGCCGATCTCGCCAAGTATGAAGGCACGCTGATCGCGCGTGGCCTGACGAAGGCCTATCGCGCCCGCCGCGTCGTCAATGGCGCATCACTCGTGGTCCGCCGCGGCGAGGCCGTCGGCCTGCTTGGTCCGAACGGCGCCGGCAAGACCACCTGCTTCTACATGATCACCGGTCTCGTTCCCGTCGACCAGGGCACGATCCATCTGAATGGCCGCGACGTCACCTCCATGCCCATGTACCGCCGGGCAAGGCTCGGCGTCGGCTACCTGCCGCAGGAAGCCTCGATCTTCCGCGGGCTGACGGTCGAGCAAAACATCATGGCCGTGCTGGAGGTCCATATTCCGGACCGTGCCGGACGCGAGCGCAAGCTTGGCGAGTTGCTGGAAGAATTCCATATCGAGCGGCTGCGCAAGTCGCCTTCCGTCGCGCTTTCCGGCGGCGAACGCCGGCGTCTCGAAATCGCCCGCGCGCTGGCGAGCGACCCGGCCTTCATGCTGCTCGACGAACCCTTTGCGGGCGTCGATCCGATCTCCGTTGCGGACATCCAGAACCTCGTGCGCCATCTTACGGCCCGTGGCATCGGCGTGCTGATCACCGACCACAATGTGCGCGAGACACTGGGGCTGATCGACCGTGCCTATATCATCCATGCCGGTGAAGTCCTCACCCATGGCCGTGCCGACGAAATCATCAACAATCCGGACGTGCGCCGCCTCTACCTCGGTGACAACTTCAGTCTCTGATCGCTCCGGCTGCTGCATTTGCGAACTTTTTTGCACCCGGAGCGGCTCCATCGGACTTTATTCAGCACTTCCCAATTGACCGAAACGTAAAAACAAGCAATTTTCGGGCCAGTTGAGGTCTGACGTTCCACGGCCTCCGGTTCTGCGTCCACTCGAGGAGCTTCCGCCGCAGCCATGGCTCTTTCCGCCAGTCTTACTCAGCGCCAAAGCCAGTCGCTGGTGATGACACCGCAGCTGATGCAATCTATTCAGCTGCTGCAGATGCCCTATCTCGAGCTCGTCCAGTTCATCGGGCTCGAGGTGGAGAAGAACCCGTTGCTGGAGCTCGCCTCGGCTGAAGACGACGATTATTCCGACCGGGACGAGGATGCGGCGTCTCCTGAGCAAGCAACGGCTCCTGCGGCTTCGGCGGACCTTTCCGGCGACTGGTACGAGAGCGAGAATACCGGCGCTGCCGATACGCTCGGCAAGAGCATGGACGACAATTTCGAAGCTTCCTATGCGTCGGAAGAGGCCCCGGCCCGCGAGGCACCGGTGGAACTGCAGGAGAACTGGGCCTCCGTCGGCAATGGTGGCGGCGAAGGATACGAGCCCGATGATTTTTCGAGCGGCCCGGCTTCCCTTCACGAGCACGTGGCGGCACAGCTGCCGCTCGCCTTCCCCGATATCCGCGCCCGCATGATCGCGGAGGCGCTGGCAGCCCAGCTGGAGGATACGGGCTACATCGACCCCTCTGCACCCGGCGAGGTCGAGGCACGCCTCGGGCTCAAGCCCGGTGAGGCAGAGGCGGTGCTCGCCATTCTGCAGACGCTGGAGCCCGCCGGCCTCTTTGCGCGCTCGCTCGCGGAGTGTCTGGCAATCCAGCTTCGCCAGCTCGATCGCCTTGATCCGATGATGGAGAGCCTTCTTGGACATCTCGACCTCCTCGCCAAGCGCGACTTCCAGTCGCTGAAGCGCATCTGCCGGGCGAGCGAGGAAGACCTGATGGCCATGCTCGGCGATATCCGCAAGCTGAATCCGAAGCCCGGCAGCGGCTTTGGCAGCGGCGCGGTAGAGGCCGTCGTGGCAGACGTGATCGTCAGGCAGGGTTCCGACGGCAGCTGGCTGATCGATCTCAATCCCGCGACCCAGCCGAAGGTGCTGATCAACCAGACCTATCACCGCCGCGTTTCCTCGGGCAAACTTCGGCCCGAAGAGGATCAGAACTTCCTCTCCAACTGCCTTGCGACCGCCAACTGGCTGGTGCGCAGCCTCGACCAGCGGGCGCGCACCATCATGAAGGTTGCCGAGGAGATCGTGCGCCAGCAGGATGCCTTCCTGCTGCATGGTGTCGATCACCTGCGGCCGCTGACGCTGAAAGCGGTGGCAGACGCAATTGGCGTCCACGAATCAACCGTCAGCCGCGTCACCTCGAACAAGTACATGGAAACGCCGCGCGGGGTGTTCGAGCTCAAGTATTTCTTCACGGTCTCGATTGCCTCCGTCGAAGGCGGCGACAGCCATTCCGCTGAGGCGGTGCGCAACCGCATCAAGGTGATGATCGACGAAGAGAGCCCGGCCGCCGTTCTGTCCGACGACGATATCGTTACCCAGCTCTCGGAAGCCGGCATACAGCTTGCCCGGCGCACGGTCGCCAAGTATCGGGAATCCATGAATATCCCATCCTCCGTGCAACGCCGCCGGGAAAAGCAGGCGCAGGCGCGGCTGAAGGCAGCCCGGTGATTGATCGTCTCGGCACGCTCTGACTGCCGCATTGACAATGGACGCGCACCAAGAGTAGAAGCCCGCCCCAGCCGGAACGGAATCTTGAAACGGGACGCGTTTTTGGCATCGGGTGACCATGGCGGACGCATTTTTCGGTTCGCTAACTGAACTACTTGGATGCAAAACGGCCTTGGCGTAGACTGACCCTCGCAAATCACGTCGTAGAAGGGGAGTTCCATGAGCGTACGTATTGCCGGCAAGCATATGGAGATTGGCGAAAGTTTTCGCCTGAAGATCGAAAGCCAGGTCGAGGATGCCATCAAGAAGTATTTCGATGGAGGCTATTCGGGCCAGGTGATCGTAACCAAGTCCGGTTCGCGTTTTGCGGCGGATTGCCGGCTTCACCTCGACTCGGGTGCGAACTTGCACGCCGCCGGTGAGGCCAACGATCCCCAGCAGTCCTTCGATCAGGCCTTCGACCGAATCGAGAAGCGTCTGCGGCGCTACAAGCGGAAGCTGAAGGATCACCATCTCGGCAATGGCAATGGCCAGGCGGAAATCGCCTACACGGTGATGGAATCGAGTGCCGACGACGAAGAGGAAGTTCCCGAAAACTTCGCTCCCGCCATCGTCGCAGAGAGCACGAAGAAACTGAAGACCATGTCTGTCGCTTCGGCCGTGATGGCCCTCGACATGACCGACGAGCCGGTGTTCATGTTCCGGAGCCCCGGCAATGAACACCTCAACATCGTATACCGTCGCCAGGACGGAAATATCGGCTGGATCGATGCCTCGAGCATCAAGGGCTGATTGAAAGCGCGCCGGGCGGACCCATATTGCGGTTCGCCCGTGCACTGAGACCGGGCGGCACGAAGGACACGTAGAATGGCGTTGGCAGATCTGCTGCAAGACCAGGCAATCATCCCTGCCCTCCGGATGAATTCCAAGAAACAGGTGCTTCAGGAAATGTCCGCGCGCGCGGCCAAGCTCACCGGCGTGCCGGAGCGCGAGATCTTCGACGTCGTGCTGCAGCGCGAACGTCTGGGCTCCACCGGCGTCGGCAGCGGCATCGCCATTCCCCACGGCAAGCTGAAGCAGATCAAGTCCATCTGCGGCGTGTTTGCCCGGCTGGAAACGCCAGTGGATTTCGAGGCACTGGATGACCAGCCTGTCGATCTCGTCTTTCTGCTGCTGGCCCCCGAAGGAGCCGGCGCCGATCACCTCAAGGCGCTCTCGCGCATTGCCCGCCTGTTCCGCGATCCCGACCTCGTCGCCAAACTGCGCTCGACGGAATCGGCTTCCGCCCTCTATGCCTGCCTGACGCAGGAGCCCACGGTCAATCCGGCCTGAGTTTCTGACGAGCCCGACATGAAAAACCCGGCGCTACGGCCGGGTTTTTTGTTTGAAGATCAATAAAGATCAGGCCTGCGGGCCGGATGCCTCAGATGTATTGGCCGGAGCCTCCTTCGGGCCACCCTTGGCAACGCCCACCATGGCCGGACGCAGCACGCGCTCGCCGATCACGAAGCCCGCCTGGACCACCTGCACGACGGTATTGTTGGGTACATCCGGATTCGGCACTTCGAACATGGCCTGGTGGAAATTCGGGTCGAACTTCTGGCCCTCGGCCTCGATCTTGCGTACGCCGTGCCGTTCCAGCGCCGACAGCATGGAACGTTCGGTCATCTCGACGCCTTCGATGAGGGTGGAGAGACCCGCATCGGCGCCCGCGCGGGCTTCCGCCGGAATGGCCTCGAGGGCGCGG
>CAMFHT010000321.1 GCA_945952245.1 uncultured Rhizobium sp.
CGTCAAAGGCTACTTCTCCTCCGGCGAAAAGACGCTGACCGAACGACTGGTCTCGATCGACACCAAGCTCGACGGCAGACTGACCAAGGCTGAAAGCAAGCTTGTCGAATATGACCGTCGCATCCAGGCGGTCGAAAGCGAAATGAAACATCTGCCAGACCGCGACATGGCCCATCGCCTGGAACTGGCCGTCGAGAAGATGAGCGGTCGCCTCGACACCATGGCCGAAACGCTGAAACCGATACGCGCGACAACCGAGCGTATGAATGAACTCTTGGTCGAACAGGCGAAGAAATGAGCGAACTTGCCACCGATTTCGCACGCATCATGCGGGAAGAAGGACGGCTAATCATCCTCAAAGCGCTGGGTGAGCAGCTGAATGAGAGCCTCAACTCGTCAATCATCGAGCACGTTCTAGGGACGTTCGCGATCAACATGGAACGGCCCTGGGTGCACCAGCAGATCGAGTATCTGGAAATGATGGGTGCGGTCACCGTCGTCAATGCGGGTACCGTGAAGATTGCCACATTGACGGAACTCGGCCGTCGTCACCTCGACAGGCTCGGCGCCATTGAAGGCGTCAAGCGACCTTCACGGCCGGGGATCTAAGCGATGGGACGCGGGCGGCTGAGTGGCATAGAGCTTCTGCCAGACGAGTGTTCGCCGGTCATCGCCTGGGCTGCGGACATGCTGCAGGACCGTGATCGAACGCAGCTCGATATTTATCAGGAGTTCTCAGCGAAGCTTGAAGCTTTGCAGCGCGAACATCGTGGTGAGCTGGAATTTGCCATACCGAGCTTTTCGGCATTCAATCGCTATTCGATCAAGCTTGCCTCAATGACCAGGCGGCTTAACGAGACGCGCGAAATCGCCTCCGCGATCGCGGGCAAGTTCGATCCGGAAGCTTCCGACAATCTGACACTCATTGCCGCCGAAGCGATCAAGTCCCTCGTCTTCGAACTGCTCACCAACAGCGGTGAGGCTGGGCTCGATCCGAAGGGAGCGATGTCGCTTGCAGCTGCTCTGCACAAAGCTACGCAGGCGCAGAATGTGTCGAGCGATAGACGCCGTAAGGTCGAAGCCGAGTTCAAGGCCCAGGCGGAGGAAGCCGTTACCAAGGTTGCCAAGGCTAAGGGTCTCACG
Organism: uncultured Rhizobium sp.; assembly: GCA_945952245.1. Taxonomy (GTDB): domain Bacteria; phylum Pseudomonadota; class Alphaproteobacteria; order Rhizobiales; family Rhizobiaceae; genus Gellertiella. Next base: position 1,144 of record CAMFHT010000321.1, read on the forward strand.
GCTGAGACCACTCAAGACATTCTGTCCCAGATCCTCGGTGTCAAAACATGACGGCACCCATCACAGAGGCCGAATGGGCAGAGGCGCGGCGTACAGCCACGGAAGTGCTGCCGGGTGTTGTCGACAAACTCGGTCTGCCGAAAGCATTGATCAAGTACCAGGCGCAGGTGCTCGAGCTTCTAGAAAGCACGGCCTGCCGCGTCCTGTTCGTTGAGAAGAGCCGGCGTATTGGCTTGACCTTTGGGTTCGCATCCTATGCTGCGCTAAGAGCCGGCCGTGCAAAGTCGGCCGGCGGCATGGATGTCATGTATATCTCCTACTCGCAGGAGATGACGCGCGAATTTATCGACGCCTGCGCCATGTGGGCGAGAGCCTTCTCCAACGCCGCGCTCGCCGTTGACGAGTTTCTGTTCGACGACAGCGACAAAGACGGCGAACGGTCGATAAACGCCTTTCGAATCCGGTTTGCGTCCGGCTTCGAGATCCTGGCACTGTCGTCCGCGCCCCGCACACTTCGCGGCAAACAAGGTGTCGTCATGATCGACGAGGCGGCGTTCGTCGACAGCCTGCCCGAGCTGCTGAAGGCGGCACTGGCGTTCCTTATGTGGGGCGGTCAGGTCGTTGTCTGCTCGACCCACAATGGCACCGAAAACGAGTTCAACAAACAGATCCAGGACATCCTTGCCGGCAGGTCCAAGTACAGCCATATCCGCATCGATTTTGACCAGGCGCTAAAAGACGGCCTCTACGAGCGGATCTGCCTGGTCAACGGTCGGGAGTGGACGCCTGAAGGTGAAGCGCAGTGGCGTCAGGAAATCATCGATTTCTATGGCGAGGGTGCAGACGAAGAACTGTTCTGCATCCCGACCATGGGCAGCGGCGCCTGGCTGTCAGCTCCCCTCATTGAAGCGCGCATGACGGAAGATGCACCAGTCATTCGCATGGAGCTGCCGCTCGACTACCTGCAAAAATCGCGCCTTGAGCGCTCGTTGCTCATGTTGCCCTTTGCCACGGCCGTGAAAAAGGCAATTGAAGGACTGGACCGGGAACGTCGTCACGCTCTCGGTTTCGATTTCGCGCGCGTCGCCGACCTTTCGGTGGTCAAGCTGCTGTCGATCGACCGGTTGCTCAAGCGCCGATCGGCGCTGACCCTTGAGATGAGAAACGTTCCCGGCGACGAACAGAAGCAGCTCGTCGAGATGATCTTGCGCGGTGCGCCGCGGCTGGTCGGTGCCGCTTTCGACGCCACCGGTATGGGCTGGACAGTTGCAGAAGATATGGGCCGGATCTTCGGCTTCCGGGAGAACAACGGCCTCATTGACCCGATCAAGTTCTCGGTCGACTGGTATCGCTTCAACATGCCGCCGCTGAAGGCAGCCTTTGAAGATGACGCGATCGCGCTCACCAGGGACGATGACCACCTGACGGACCTGCGCCTGGTGAAGGTCATTGCCGGTGTTCCGCGCGTCCCCGATCTTCGCTCCGGCGCTGGCAACAAGAAGCGGCATGGCGACTATGCGGTTGCCTTAGCACTTGCCCATTTTGCGAGCCGCCATCAGTGGGGCGAGTTCGACTACATGAGCATCCAGGATCTGCAGAAGATTGCCGCAGAGGCCGGAGAAGACGACGACATCCAATTCGGGAGACGGCACTGGTGACCCGCACATCTTCGATCCTTGGGCCCGATGGCAGCCCTATCGTCATTGCCGAGCTGGGCAAGGAAATTGCCACACCGACGATCGCCGGCGTGCGGCGAACGCACGAGGATCGGGTTGCCTCGGGAATAACCCCCGAGCGCTTAGGCACTCTTCTCCGGGATGCTGCGGAGGGAAATTCTCGGGCCTATCTGACGCTGGCGGAGGAGATGGAAGAGCGGTATCTGCATTACGCTTCTCAGCTGCAGACGAGGCGGTTGGCGATTGCTGGTGTGGAGTGGTCGATCGAGGCAAACAATGCGCCTTCGGGGATCGTGGACGCGGTCGAGGAGCTGATCAGCGACGGTGAGTTCGGCAATGCCGGCTCCTGCCTGACGGATGCGATCGCAAAGGGCTTCGCTGCTGTCGAGATGATGTGGGAATACGAGCGCAAGCGCCTTCGGCCCGTGTCTTATGTCGAGCGCGATCCGCGGTTCTTCCAGTTCGATCGCCTGACACTTCGCACATTGCGCCTCGCAGTTGACGGCCTGGTCGAAGGTGCGCCGCTGCCTGAAGCGAAGTTCATTCGCCATGTGCCCCTCACTAAACTCGGGATTCCACTGCGGCGCGGCATGGCGCGCCCGGCTGCCTGGGGCTACCTGATACAGCAGTTCACGCTTCAGGATTGGGCAGCCTTCTCCGAGGTCTACGGCATGCCGCTTCGCGTCGGAAAGTATAACGACAGCGCAAGCCCGAAGGACAAGGCGACGCTTCTGAAGGCGGTCGCGTCGATCGCCAATGATGCCGCGGCGATCATTCCTGCCGGCATGACGATCGACTTCCACGAAGTCAACGGCGCGAACGGTGCGGCCGTTTTCGGCGGGCTGCTGGAGTACATCGACAAGCAGATCTCGAAGCTCATCGTCGGGCAGACGATGACCAGCGATGACGGTTCATCTCTCGGCCAGGCGAAGATCCACAACGAAGTGCGCAAGGACATCTTGAGGGCAGACTGCCGGCAGCTCGCCGAAACCATGAACCGCGACCTGATCCGGCCGTTCGTCGATCTGAATTTTGGACCGCAGGAGCGTTACCCGGCAGTGCAGCTGCTCGTGCCGGACGAGGAGGACATCGCCGCGCTGAGTGATGCGCTCGACAAGCTGGTGCCGCTCGGTCTCAAAGTGAAACAGGGAGAGGTGCGAGAGAAGCTCGGCCTGTCCGATCCGGCTGCTGACGACACTGACCTCCTCGTGGCTCCAAGCGCGCCGGCGCCGATCGAGCCTTCGTCGAAGGCGCCCGCGCCGCAGGAGAAGAAGGTGCAGGGGCAGGCGGAGAAGGCCACCCTTTCGCTTGTTGTTTCCGATCACCGGCGGTCATGTCAGTGCGGCGCATGCCGAGCCTATCTGGCAGCTGAAGTAGGCGAGCCCGATGCCTTCGACCAGCTGGACACGCTGTTCGCGTCTGCAATGGAAGATTGGCAGGCCATCACAGCGCCGGTCGTTGCACCTTTGACGAATATTCTTGCGCGTGCCGGTTCGTTCGAGGAGGCAATGACGATGCTCGAGGCGGCGGGGCCGGATGCGAGCCTTATGGCTGAACAGCTTTCACGCCTCACGTCGATTGCGCGCGGTATCGGCGACATCGCGGACTGACCATGGCGGAACTCAAAAAGGGTTTTCGGACACCCGCGGAAGTCACCTCCTACTTCGACGGCAAGAGCCTGAAGCCTGCCTTCAGCTGGCTCGATGTTTCCGTCGAAGAGCATGCCTACAGCTTCACGGTCGCCAAAGCCGTGGAGTTGGAATTGCTGTCCACCTTTCGTTCCTCGATCTCGAATGCGATCGCCTCCGGACAGACCTTCGACAACTGGCGCAACGATGTCGGTAAGGAACTGACGCGGCTCGGCTGGTGGGGGCCGCGCATGGTTCGGGATCAAACCGGCAATGATCCTGACCGCATGGTCGACTTCTCTTCACCGCGGCGCCTGAAGACGATCTTCTGGTCAAACATGAACTCCGCGCGCTCAGCTGGTCAGTGGGAGCGCGCACAGCGCACCAAGAAGGCGCTGCCGTATATTCTCTATGTCCGCACCAC
>CAMFHT010000322.1 GCA_945952245.1 uncultured Rhizobium sp.
CGGATGTGCACGTCGCCGCGCTGCGGCAGGTTCGCCTCGATCCGGCGCATATAGCTGCAGGACGTCATCCGCCGAAAAATCTAAGGCCTGGTCGCAAGCGTGAGCTTGTCGGCGCGATCTGCGGCGAGTGCAGGTGTCGGCCCGGCGGGCCTGTGCGGTCCTGGAGTTCGACACGGCGAGCTATCGCTACAAATCGTGCCGGCCCGACCTAGCCCCCTTGGCAGCCCAGATCAAGGCGATCTGCGAAACCCGCGTTCGCTACGGCTATCGCCGTGTCGACGTGCTGCTGCGGCGCGAGGGCTGGCATGTCAATCAGAAGCGGATTCGAAGGATCTACAATGAGTTAGGCTTGCAGCTCAGGAACAAGACGCCCAAGCGACGGGTCAAGGCGAAGCTGCGCGAGGACCGCGCGCCGGCGACGCGGCCGAACGATGTCTGGGCGATGGACTTCGTCCATGATCAGCTCGCCACAGGTCGCAAAATCCGGATTCTGACGGTGGTCGACACCTTCTCGCGCTTCTCGCCGGCGGTCGATCCGCGCTTCTCGGATCAAGCCAGGCCAGTCTTGCCTCCAACCGTCAATCGGCAGAGCATTGGTCGCGGCCGTATTGCGACGTATCGCGGCAGGAGCAGGATCGATCCGCGCACGTCGTGTTTCCCGCTTCATCAGAAATGCTGGCAGGACGATATGCGCGAGAGCATGGAAGTGGAGCTCAAGCTCACATGCGACGCGGCGGCATTGGCAGCTCTGTCGGAGATGCCCCGCCTGGAGACCGCGTCGGCGAAAGTCACGGACGATCTGCAATCGGTGTACTTCGATACGACGGGCCGCGCCTTGCAGAAGGCGGGCTTCGTGCTCCGGGTGCGGAAGACACGCGATGGCTACATCCAGGCCGCCAAAGCCAGTGGCGACGGGCTGATCGAACGCAACGAGTGGGAGCAGGCTGCCAATGGACCGAGCCCCGATATCACGGCGCTCATGAAGACCCCCTTGGCTGCTGTTCTCGGCAAAAAGCCAAGACTCAAGCCCTTGTTCACCGTCCTCGTCGAGCGTTCGACGTTTTCGATCGAATACGGGTCATCCGAGATCGAGCTGGCCCTCGATCGCGGTCGTGTGATGAAGCGCGGAGCGAACGAGGACTTCGTTCCCGAACCGATTTGCGAAATCGAACTTGAGCTGAAGCGCGGCTCACCCGTCCACGTCTTCATGCTCGCCCGTGAGATCGCCGGTTTCGTGCCTGTCCGCATCGGCGTCGAGAGTAAGGCCGAGCGCGGTTTCAAACTGGACGGCCTGCATACCGGCCCACGGAAAGCCGGGGTAGTCAGGTTGTCTGCGAACATGAGCGCTGCTGAAGCCTTCCGTTCCGTCGCCCATGCTTGTCTCCGGCATATGCGCTTGAACGAGGACCTTCTCCTGGAAAGCCCCGATCCCGAGGCGCTCCATCAAATGCGGGGGGCGATCCGCCGGCTGCGTTCGGCCTTCTCGCTCTTCGATATCCTTCTCCGCGACGATCCGCAGTTCGAGACGATCAAATCCGACCTCAGGCGGTTATCGGCGCCACTTGGAAAGGCCCGGAACCTCGATGTGTTTTTGACGCGAACGCTTCCGAACGAGGTCGAACGCCATCACGAGCAGAACGAACTCCTCAACATCGAGAAGCAGCTTGATATCGAACGGACGCTCGCCTACGCGGCCGTGGGCGAGCAGCTTCGATCCAACGAGTGGCGGATGTTCTGCCTCGATCTCGTGGAATGGATCAATGTGGGCAAGTGGCTCGACACCTCCGATCGGGACACACGCGACAGTTCGGTGACCTCCGTCGCATCGCGGCTTCTCGACAAGCGCAGGCGACAGGTGAAGAAGCGGGGCCGGAAGCTTGCGGATCTCGACGCCGCAGAGCGGCATCAGCTCCGGATCGCGGCCAAAAAGCTTCGTGACGGCACGGAGTTCTTCACCGCTCTCTACTCCCACAAGAAAGCGAAACGATTTCGCGAGTTCGCATCAGCGCTAGCCGCGATTCAGGACGCTCTTGGCAGTCTGAATGACATCGCTACCGGTCACGACCTGTTGGAGAGCCTCGCGGATTCGAAGGTAGATCGGAACGTCGTGTTTGCAGCCGGCCTCATGGCGGCCGAGGTAGATGATACCGCCGCCGGCTTCTTGTCGGACGCCATCAAAGCCTACGATACGCTGATCGACGCTCGACCATTCTGGCGATGATGGGGGGAGTTCACCGCTTGGAACAGGTAATAGGTTCTCATGAGCTCCTCCCTTGACCGAATTGAGAGCCCCCGGATCGCCTGTCACTGACCAGCGACGAAGAACGCCAGCCGGGTGAAGTGCGTGTAGTTGGACTCGAAAACCATGATCGCGACGAAGACGATGAGCGCCAGCGGAGGGGTCAGGATCGCATAGGTCAGCGCGAGCCGCTCCCAGGCCATATGCATGAAGACCGCGACGATCAGGCCTGCTTTCAACATCATGAAGAGCAGGATCAGGGACCAGCGCAGGTAGCCGACCAGGCCGAAATAGTCGACCAGATAGGAGCAGGTGCTGAGGATGAACAGCCAGACCCAGACCACGAGATAGAGCTTGATCGGGTGCTGCTTGGCGTCGTTATGAGCTGCTGGCTGTGCCATGTTGCCACCTCACCAGAGATAGAACAGCGCGAAGATGAAAACCCAGACGAGATCGACGAAGTGCCAGTAGAGGCCGGTGATCTCGACGATCTCGTAGCGCCCCTTCCGGCTCGTGAAGAAGCCGCGCCGGCCATGGTCGAAATCCCCGCGCCAGACCTTGCGGGCGATGATGGCGAGGAAGATCACGCCGATCGTGACATGGGTGCCGTGGAAGCCGGTGATCATGAAGAAGCTGGAGCCGAACTGGTCGGCGCCCCAGGGATTGCCCCATGGGCGGACGCCTTCCCGGATCAGCTTGGTCCACTCGAAGGCCTGCATGCTGACGAAGGTCACGCCGAGCAGGGCGGTGGCGAGCATCAGGATCGCCGTCTTCCTGCGCTCGCGGCGATAGCCGAAATTGACCGCCATCGCCATCGTGCCGCTGCTGCTGATCAGGACGAAGGTCATGATCGCGATCAGGAGCAGGGGAAGCTGGCGACCGCCGATTTCGAGCGCGAAGACCTCGCTCGGATTGGGCCAGGGCACCACCGTCGAGGCTCGGACCGTCATGTAGGAAATCAGGAAGGTGCCGAAGATGAAGGTGTCGCTGAGCAGGAAGATCCACATCATGGCCTTCCCCCAGGAAACGGTCTTGAAGGCCCGCTGATCGGATGACCAGTCGGCCACGATGCCGCGCCAACCAGAGGCGTGTCCGGCTTTTGCGTTCAGGGTGGTTGGCGCAATCTCATTCATCCGCCCCTCCTCATCAGGAGCTTCAGGTCAGCAATCCGCGGCAGATCTCGATGAAATCGTCCGTCCAGCGCATCAGCAGGCTGAACAGGACGAGCCAGACCAGCAGCAGGAAATGCCAGTAGATGGCGCAGAGCTCGACGCTGAGGGTGAGCTCGCGCGGGATCGTCGGCACGAGATTCTTGGGTGTTGCGAAGGCTTTGACGGAGGTTCGGCAAAGCGCAGCGAGCCCACCCAGCACATGGGCGCCGTGAATGGCGGTGACCAGATAGAAGAAGGCGCTGGCGGGGTTGGACGCGGTGAAATGGCCGGAGTTGGCCAACTCGCGCCATGCCAACGCCTGGGTGGAGAGGAAGGCGAGCGAGCAGACGCCCGCGGCCAGAAGGCTGGAGCGGAGCGGGCCGGGCTCGTCGCTACGGGCGGCGATCACCGCCATGTGCAGGGCGATGCTCGCCAGGATCAGCAGTCCGGTGCTGAACCAGAGCACGGTCGGCATCCGCAGCGCGCGCCAATCCGCCACGCTCATGCGCATCGCATAGGCGCTGACGAGAAGCGCGAAGAGCGAGCTGGCGACGACGAGGAAGGTGCCGAGGCCGAGCTTCGCCGTCATGGGCGAGGCTGGCTCGGGAGCGTCGCCGATCACGCCGACTTCGAGCCAGGGCTTCGCCGTCAGGCGCTGGCGCGAGAGCCACCAGCCGGAGAAGGCTGCCACGATGACGATGAATATGAGGGCCACGCCCATGGCGGCATCTCCTCATCCTGTCCGCGGAACCGGCGGCTGGTTCTGCGGCAGGAAGTCCTCCGCGGCGCCGGGCACGCTGTAGTCATAGGGCCAGCGATAGACCACGGGCAGGGTCTCGCCCCAGTTGCCATGGGCAGGCGGCGTGTGCGGCGTCTGCCATTCCAGTGTGGTCGCGCGCCAGGGGTTGCCGCCCGCGGGTTGGCCGTGCCCGAGGCTCCAGACGAGGTTGAACAGGAAGACGAGCTGAGCGGTGCCAACGATCAGGGCGGCGACCGTGATGAATTCGTTCAACGTTGCCGCCGACGGCGGAACGAGGGCGATGCCGCCGATCTCGTGATAGCGCCGCGGCACGCCCATCAGCCCGATATAATGCATCGGGAAGAAGATCGCGTAGGCGCCCAGGAACGTCACCCAGAAGTGCAGCTTGCCGAGCCCGTCATGGAGCATGCGCCCGGTGACCTTCGGATACCAATGGTAGATCGCCCCGAAGATCACGAGGATCGGCGCAACGCCCATCACCATGTGGAAATGGGCGACGACGAACATCGTGTCGGAAAGCGGTACGTCGACGACGACATTGCCGAGGAACAGGCCGGTGAGCCCGCCATTCACGAAGGTGACGATGAAGCCGAGCGCGAACAGCATCG
>CAMFHT010000323.1 GCA_945952245.1 uncultured Rhizobium sp.
AGGGCGACCCGATCGTCAAGTCCCGCCAGCGCTCGATTGCCCGCGACCGCGCGCGGCGGCGCATGATCGCCAATGTTCCCCGCGCAACCCTCGTCATCGCCAACCCGACGCACTATGCGGTGGCACTTCGCTACGTTCGCGAGGAAAACGACGCGCCGGTGGTTGTAGCCAAGGGCCAGGACCTGATTGCCTTGAAAATCCGCGAGATAGCGGAAGAGAGCGGGATCCCGGTTTTCGAGGATCCGCCCCTGGCGCGCTCCATGTTTGCGCAAGTCTCGGTGGATACGGTCATCCCATCGGTTTTTTACAAGGCCGTTGCGGAACTGATACATCGTGTCTACGCCGCTTCGCCACAGACGAGACGGGTTCATTAAGCCTGATGAAGAAATGCTCCTTTTCCGCCACGCGCGAACAAATCATCGCCGAAGCGATCAGCCCCGTTGCGACGGAGCTGCGCCTGATCGATGCCGCGGACCTCATTTCCCTGCTGCGTTTCGAATGCCATGCGGGGCTTGCGGACCTGGTCTCCTCCGCCGCCGAACTCTTCTTCCATCCGGGCACGATCAATTTCGCCTCGGGCGGTGATTACGTGCTGGACTGGAACAGCCATCCGGAAGTGACGCTGGATCTCGAGATCAAGCCGCAGGGCCTCACCGTCTATGCGCGCCTTCTCCTGAAGGACAAGGAGGCGGGACTGGAGATCAATCACATTGCCTTCCAGAATCCATCCGACGACCCGACCGAAAACACAGCTTTCCTGAAACGCAGCCTTGATGAGGCACGCTTCCATCGCGAGGCAGCGGAAGCCGCGTGAGCGGACGATGTAGCACTTTCAAGGAGGCCGGCGCCGCAAGCACCGGCCTTTTTTCATACCGGCTGGCGCGTATCCGGCTTATGCGCACAGATCGCGGGCGGCATTGGCAGGCGCGGAGATTGCATAGGTCATGCTCTCGTCGCCATAGACCTGCAGCCGGCTGCGGCCGGCCGCCTTTGCCTCATAAAGCGCGAGATCGGCCCGTCGACGCATCAGGTCCTGCCCCTCCTCCCCGCTCATCTGGCTCGCATGGCAGATGCCGGCGCTTGCGGAAATCAGCACGCCCGCGGGGCTATCGGGCGACGGGTTCGAAATCGCAGCGAGCGCGGCCCGGGCAAACGCCACTGCGCGGGCCGTATCACCTGCAATGAGCACCGCGAATTCGTCGCCGCCGAAACGGGCAACGAGGTCGTCCTCACGCGCCTGCGCCTTCAGGCTTGCCGCCACGTGCCGCAACACCGCATCGCCGGCCGCATGGCCAAAGGTATCGTTGATCTGCTTGAAGCGATCGAGGTCGAGGTAAAGGATGGAGAAATCGCGGCGCTCCGCCTGAAAGAGCCTGCCCAGCCGCTCATCGAAATGGAAGCCGTTGCTGATGCCTGTCAGGTAATCGCGGCGCAGCATCGCCTGCTTTTCTGTAAGAATGGTCCTGAGATTGAGATTTGCCTGCCGCGTCCGGTAGAGCTCGTAGAGAATGAAGATGAGCGCCAGACCGCTGACGAGTGCGAATGTCATCTGGATGCGCCGGAGCGTCACGATGTTCTCGGCGGCAACCGCATAACTATCTGTCATTCGCTGTCGGCGGGCGTTCCAGGCATCCTCGCCGAAAATGGTCAGCCGGTTCGAGAACCGCTTCTGCAGCTCCGCCACTGCGGAATAGCTTTCCGGCTGGCCCGGCTTCAGCTGCTTGACCGCATCATCGAAAGCAGGCAAGGCAACCACGAACTCCCCGATGAAGCCCGGATCCCTCTGGATCTCAGAAATGGCGTCGCGGAAGGCGTCCGAGGTCATCACCTTGGCGCGGCTCCACATCAGGTTCAGGCTGAGCTCCACCTCGGGCCGGGTTATCCCGGCATCGCCAAAGGCATAAAGCTGCGCCGTCTCGAAGAACCGTTTCGCTTCCGTTTCCAGCCGCGCGCTCTCCTCCAGCCGGTTCGACACGTAAAGACGCTCGTTGATGCCGTCGGCGACGTGATCGATGCCGGTCTCCGTCCAGTAGAGGAAGAACCCGATGACCAGAAACAGGGCTGGGTAGCGCAGTGCGGCAAGCCTGCCGCCTATGGCGGAGAGCGCGTTCATTCGAGCACGATTTCCTTGATCTGCCAGACGCTGCGGCTGGCATAGAGCGGTCCGTTCAGGTCCGGATTGTCGACATTGGGATAGAGGATCCAGGCCGGACCGAGATCGCGGACGTCGAGCCTGCGCCCATCCATCTCCGTCGCGGCGATGACGTCGAACTTCTGGAAGTCCGACATCGGAATTTCCATCTCGTAACCGTCGAGCGCCTTCACGATTGCCTTTGCGCCCGTAAATCCCGCAAAGCGGAAGACGTCTCTCAGCAAAGGGCCGCTCACGTGATGAATAACCTTCTCGTCATCCGGAGGCCGGGCAGCGAAGCTTCGAGTGGGCAGCTGGGCGAGAACTTCCTCTGTTACGGAAAAGCGTTTCCCACTCTGCGCGGAGACGACTTCGAACAGTTCGCCGTGCAGCGCAAATCCTTGCGTCTGGAAACACAGGCAAAGTGCCATTGCCAGGAGGATCCTGCCCATGTGCCGCATGCTCGATCACATCCTCTGTCTGAATTTTCGCGCAAGAGACACGAAAGGCTTCAGGAGTTCAACATGTCTGGAGCTGCTATTTATGGGCTATAATATAACGAAGGATGATCATTTCCTGCCGCTAGGCGGAAATTGTCCGCATCGTCTGCTTCATCAACTGATGAAGCCGAGCCGGATGGCCTTGGCGATCGCCTGGATTCGGTTGACCGCATCGAGCTTGTCGGTCGCGGAGCCGAGATAAGCATTGACCGTGTGAACCGAGAGACCGAGATTCTCGGCAATTTCTTCACTGATGCGGCCATCGCCCGCAAGCTGCAGGCAGGCGATCTCGCGCTCGCTCAGCGCTTCCGACGTGTTCTGGCGCCGGTCGTCCAGCGAAAGCAGGTCCGTCATCAGCTGGCAGCTCTTGCCATGCAGGTCGAGGACCACGTCGCCGGCGAGATCGAGATAGGGCGCGGTGAAGAGCACGAAGCCATTGCCGATCGCGCCGAGACGCACCGGGAAGGCGATGCCGGAGAACGGCAGGATGCGCCCCTTGAGGCGAACGCTGAGCGGTGCGAATTCCGGCGCCTCCGCCGTGCTCGCATCATCGCGGCCGTTCCACATCAGCGGCAGCAGCGACTGTTCGATGTGCTGCAGCATCTGTTCGCCATAGGCCTCGATCAGCATCTTGGTCACGGCGAGGTTGTTCGGGCCGAAATTCTCGAGCTCGCAGGCAAGCTTTCGCTTGTTCACGGCGCCGGAGCCGCCGACGCGAAGCACAGCAAAATGACGGGCATTGATCGACTTCTGCATCACGACGAGACGCGGGAAGAGATCGGACCGGCTGGAGAAACGGGAGACCCGGAGGGTGGTGACGCCGGCTGCGGTTTCACCGGTATTTTCCTGGGATGCCCCCATTTTCAGCTCCTCATACCAGGTTGTTGCGGACCGCATAGGCGATCGCTTCCGACCGCGTCTTGGTGGCCGTCTTGCGCATCACGCTGGTAATGTAGTTGTTGATGGTGTTCCTCGAGATACCCAGAATGACGGCGATTTCGTCGCTCGTCTTGCCTTCTGCGATCCAGTAGAGACACTCGATCTCGCGCTCGGTCAGATCGCAGTCCCGGTCGCCGCGCTGGACAGATGCCTCGGCGAAGCTGCGCATGTAGGCCGTCATCAGCCCGACGTCGCGCAGCCGGTCGGCGGAGAGGATGAAACCGTCCTCATAGATCAGCATGAGCGCCAGCCGTGTCCGGCCGACATTGAAATTCAGCGTGCAGAACTGGCGGCTGATCGACTGCGGCAGCTCCACCTGCTCGGGAAACAGCGCGAAGTTCGGCTGCAGCAGCGACATGCACTTTTCGAGTTCGGTGCTGCGCGCATAATCATTGGCGACGAGGCCGGAAATTGTCCGTACGAGGTCGAAGGGCCAGTTGGAGGACACGACGAAATCGAGGCCGGGCTCCTGGATGAGGTCGCAGCGCACGAGCAGATAGCCCGACGCACCCGCATATTCGGTGAGCGCGGCCAGTGCAGCCCCAAGCTTGGTGGGACCGGCCATCTGCGCAATCCGGTTCACCAGCTGGACGCGCGTCAGCGCCTTGGAGCTCGCGCCCCTTATACCAAGCGCCTTGTTCGATCCTGCCGGCTCTGCCTGCAATATCTCAATCTCCATCTAAACCGCCCCCTGACCGGCATCCGGAAAAGCCCCTTTTCCGTTTGGACGCCGGCATAGTCCTAATTCAATGCGATATCATCGACACCCGTTCCGCCGAACACATCTGCGCAATTAGGAGGAGCACCCTGTCCGGTGACTCCATTCCGACCGGGAAGCCAGGACCTGAGCAAAATCCCCAAATCCGCGTGGCAGAACCCCTGCCAGACTTCCCTTACATCAAACCGCCACATTAACTGTAGTACACGGACCGATTCGCGGCAACATCCTTTGGTCCAGTTTTGGTCCCAGTTTTAGGATATATTTGCCCAAGCGGACAGTTCAGCCCAAGCGGGAAACTCTTTAGCCTGTGACCCGCTAGATTTTTCTTCTCTTTTTTGAAGATGAACTCCATTCTTCCGCCGATATGGGCTGCCTTTATTTATTGCTTCATAGTTGTTATTTAATATAAATCCGGCGTGATGGTACTCAGTTTCCTGTTGGAAGCCAAGTGGACTCT
>CAMFHT010000324.1 GCA_945952245.1 uncultured Rhizobium sp.
CCATGCGGCTCGAAATGCTGAAGGCGAAGAACTTCGCCGAGGCCGACAAGATCCGTGACGACCTCTCCGCCAAGGGCATCCAGCTCAAGGACGGCAAGGACGCTGCAAGCGGCGAACGGGTGACGACGTGGGAGGTGAAGCGGTGATGACGGTTGCTGCTGCGGGAGGTACCCCCCTCTGTCCTGAGCCTGTCGAAGGGGCCAGACATCTCCCCCTCAAGGGGGGAGATCAGCGTGTGGCTTACCGCTCGCTCCCGGTCATGCGTTCTGCGGATGAAACGTTCGCTGTTTGGCGGGACCGTAGCGGCGATTCGATCTCCCCCCTTGAGGGGGAGATGTCCGGCAGGACAGAGGGGGGTACTGCTCAGGGCACAATCGTCAACGCCATGCCTTTGGCCCCCTCACCCCCTGCCGCACCCTCTCCCCGCCGGGGAGAGGAAATATGCCGTGCTGGCGCCACGAGTCTCTTCTCCCTAGCGGGGAGAAGGTGGCGGCAGCCGGATGAGGGGGCCGCACGGCACAACCCGGCAACCACCAGGAGGCCCCTCCCATGATCCTCTCAGGCGGTTGCCAATGCGGCAGGATACGCTTCCGCGTCGCGGGAACGCCCGGCGATGCCTCGATCTGTCATTGCCGCATGTGCCAGAAGGCCTTCGGCAATTTCGGCGCAGCGCTGGTCACCGTCCGGGACGAACAGCTGACCTGGACCCGTGACACACCGGGTGAGTTTCGGTCGTCCGCCATCGTCGTCCGCGGCTTCTGCGCGGATTGCGGCACGCCGCTTTACATGAAGGAAGACGGCGACGGCACCTTCGAGCTTGCAATGGGCGCCTTCGACGATCCGAACGCGCTGCCGCCCCTCTCCCGCCAGTCCGGCGTCGAAAGCCGCGTCCACTGGTTCTCCCGCATGGCTTCCCTGCCCGAGGAGGAGACCACGGACTACCGGACCCCGGAGGACATGGAGAAGCTGAAGACGCTGCAGCATCCGGATCATGACACGGATAGGTGGCCTTCGTGATGTTGGAGATTGTGGTTGATACCCCCCTCTGCCTTGCCAGGCATCTCCCCCTCAAGGGGGGAGATCGACTCGCGGCTCTTCCTTTGCCATCCAACGAGCCTCAAATCTGCAGAACGATTGGGAGAGAGCGAGCGGCAAGTGACCAGCTGATCTCCCCCCTTGAGGGGGAGATGTCCGGCAGGACAGAGGGGGGTACCCTCCACGGCCTAAGTGAGGACCATGCTCACCCATGACCCACGACAAGAAACCGGACCTCGGCATGCCGAAATGGCTGCTCTACGGCCTGATCGCCAAGGGCGCGATCATCCTCGCCATCGTCACGGCGGTGGTGATTTACGTCAACGCCCGCTAGCCGCCAATCACGGCATCATAGACCTCACATCCCAACGGAATACCCCGATGACCCGCGAAAAGATCTTCCTCTTCGACACCACGCTCCGGGACGGCCAGCAGACGCCGGGCGTCGATTTTTCGGTCGAGGACAAGATTGCGATCGCGAAGATGCTGGACGAGTTCGGCATGGATTACATCGAGGGTGGCTATCCCGGTGCCAACCCGACGGACACTGCCTTCTTCGGCGCAAGACGTACCACGAGCGCCGGCTTCGTCGCCTTCGGCATGACCAAGCGCGCCGGCATTTCCGCCTCCAACGATCCGGGGCTGGCGACCCTTCTGCAGGCCAAATCCGACGCCGTCTGTTTCGTGGCGAAGAGCTGGGATTACCACGTGCACGTGGCTCTGGGCTGCACGCTCGAGGAAAACATTGCCTCGATCCGCGACAGTGTCGAGGCCGCGCGGGCGGCCTCGAAGGAAGCCATGGTCGATTGCGAGCACTTCTTCGACGGCTACAAGGCGAACCCGGATTATGCGCTCGAATGCGCCCGCACGGCCTACGCATCCGGCGCCCGCTGGGTCGTGCTCTGCGATACCAATGGCGGCACGCAGCCGGAGGAGGTGCGCCGCATCGTTGCCGCCGTCATCGCGGCGGGCGTACCCGGCAGCCATCTCGGCATCCACGCCCATAACGATACCGGGCAGGCCGTCGCCAACTCTCTCGCGGCCATCGAGGCGGGCGTCAGGCAGGTGCAGGGCACACTGAACGGCATCGGCGAACGCTGCGGCAATGCCAATCTCGTCACCATCATCCCGACGCTGGCGCTGAAGCCGCATTTCGCCGACCGCTTCGAGATCGGCATCGATGCCGAACGGCTGGCGGGTCTCACCCATCTCAGCCACGCCTTCGACGAGCTCCTGAACCGTTCGCCCGACCATCAGCTGCCGTATGTCGGCGCCTCCGCCTTCGCCACCAAGGCCGGCATCCATGCCTCGGCCCTGCTGAAGGACCCGAAGACCTACGAGCATGTGGAGCCCGCCGCCGTCGGCAACGACCGCAAGGTCATGGTGTCCGACCAGGGCGGCAAGTCGAACTTCCTCAACGCGCTGAAGCGCCGGGGCATCGTGGTGGGCAAGGACGACCCGAAGCTCGACCGGCTGATCGCACTCGTCAAGGAGCGCGAGGCGACCGGCTATGCGTATGAGGGCGCCGATGCGAGCTTCGAGCTCCTTGCCCGCCGCACGCTGAGTTCCGTGCCGGAATTCTTCACGGTCGAGAGCTTCCGCGTGATGGTCGAGCGCCGCTTCGATGCGAACGGCCAGCTGAAGACCGTGTCCGAAGCCGTGGTGAAGATGGTGGTGGACGGCGAAACCGTCATGTCCGTCGCGGAAGGCCACGGCCCTGTCAACGCGCTCGACCTCGCGCTGCGCAAGGACCTCGGCTCCTACCAGAGCGAGATCGCGGACCTCGAACTGGTGGATTACAAGGTCCGTATCCTCAATGGCGGCACGGAGGCGATCACCCGCGTGCTGATCGAATCCACCGACGCCACCGGCACCCGCTGGTGGACCGTCGGCGTCTCCGACAACATCATCGACGCCTCCTTCCAGGCGCTGATGGATTCGGTGATCTACAAGCTGATGAAGAACCGGGAATTGGCGGGGCGTGTAGCGGCGGAGTGAGGGGGCTCTGCCCATGAGGGGTGCGGCCATACCTACTCCCTCATGGTGAGGTGCGAGCGCAGCGAGCCTCGAACCATCCAAAGCCGGTGCAAGGGTGGCGATCCTTCGAGGCCTGCGCTGCGCTTCGGCACCTCAGGATGAGGACCCCGGGAGATTGCCGCTTGTTGACGGCAGATGCTGCGGGGCAAGCCCTTGTAGTAGAACTTGGGAGCGTCGCTACGCGCTCCCCTCATGGTGAGGCGCGAGGCAAAGCCGATCCTCGAACCATCCGGCGGCATACGCAACGCCCTCGTGGTGAGGTGCGAGCGTAGCGAGCCTCGAACCATCCGGCCGCGCCGCCAACGACCATTTCCATTCACACACTCTTCAGCGAAATGAATTGGTCCCTGCGCCGCAACTCGGGTACTCCGGCTGCTTGAATTTTACGCAAAGGCATTCCCATGACCGACCAGACCGTTGCGGCGCCGAAGAACGAGGATAGCCTGGGCGGCTTTTTCTTTGCGCTGGGCGCCTATCTTCTCTGGGGCTTCCTGCCCGTCTACATGAAGGCGGTGGCGCATATTTCTCCGGCGGAGGTGATTGCGCACCGGGTCGTCTGGTCGCTGCCGATCGCGGGCCTCGTGCTCGTGGTGACGCGGCAGACGGGGGACCTGAAGATCGCGCTCGGATCGCCCCGCACGCTGGCGCTCGCCTGCATGACGGCGGCGCTGATCACCGTCAACTGGGGCATCTATGTCTGGTCGATCGGTGCAGGGCGGGCGCTGGATACGGCCCTCGGCTATTACATCAACCCGCTCTTTTCCATCCTGCTCGGCGCGATCCTGCTGAAAGAGCGCATGTCCGGTGCGCAGAAGGTTGCAGTGGGGCTCGCGATCGCTGCCGTCGCCGTGCTGACCTACGAGGCCGGAGGCCTGCCCTGGGTGTCGCTGGGGCTGACGATTTCCTGGGGATTCTACGCACTCTTCCGCAAGACGCTGCCGGTCGGGCCGAACCAGGGGTTCTTCCTCGAGGTTCTGATCCTGGCGCTGCCGGCGATCGGCTACATCGTCTATCTGCAGACGACCGGACAGGGCCATTTCATGACCGGCAGCCAGCCGGCCTACGACACCGCGCTCCTGATGGGCTGCGGGCTCGTCACGGCGGTCCCCCTCATGCTCTATGCGAACGGGGCCAAGCTGCTCAGGCTCTCGACCATCGGCATCATGCAGTATATCGCGCCGACCATGATCTTCGTCTTCGCCGTCTTCGTGTTCGGCGAGCCCTTCGGCACGGCGCAGATGATCGCCTTCCCGCTCATCTGGATGGCACTCGTCGTCTACACGGGCTCGATGATCCGGCAGGCGCGGGCGAAGAGCCGGAGTTGAAGCCCCGGCAAATTACATCTTCTCGATGACGTCGCTATCGCCGCTCACGGCGCTTTCGCTTGCCGCGCGCAGGATGGCGGGCACGATGTCGGCGGGGTCGGAGACGATCAGCGGCCGCACCAGGTGGCCGGTGTGGATGAAGCCTTCCTCGCGCATATGGGCGATGAGGCCGCTCAAGGGGTCCCAGAAGCCATTGACGTTGGCGAGCACCATGGGCTTGCGGTGACGGCCGAGCTGGCCCCAGGTCATGATCTCGACGATCTCCTCCAGCGTACCGATGCCGCCCGGAAGCGTCACGAAGGCATCCGCCCGCTCGAACATCTTGTGCTTGCGCTCGTGCATGT
>CAMFHT010000325.1 GCA_945952245.1 uncultured Rhizobium sp.
CCGGCGCCGTCATGGCCGAGAATCGCCGGGAAGAGGCCCTGCGGACCGGGATCCGCACGCGTGGAGTCGTCGGTGTGGCAGATGCCGGTCGCCTTGACCTCGACCAGCACTTCGCCGGCCTTCGGGCCGTCGAGCTGCACGGTCATGACTTCGAGTGGCTTGCCTGCCTGCGTGGCGACGGCGGCGCGTACATCCATGGATCTTCTCCCTTTCGGCGTTCTGATTTGCGCGGGATACTATCCAGGGGGGGTGGCGTCGTGAAGTCCCAAACGCGACTTCCTTTTGAAAGGTTTAGACTTTTCTCATGGAAAAACCCGGCCGTCGGGCCGGGTCTCCCGGGACCGATCGTCCTTTCAGGCGGCGATAAAGGCACGCCCTGCCGGCGGACGGCGCTTTTGGGCTGCGACATGGGCGGGAGCCGTGGCCGCAGCGCGGACCGAATAGAGGAACGGTACCCACTCGCGATCATTGAGCGCAGGATTGCTGACCGCATCGATGGAAAGCAGGACCCGGTGGACCGCCGGTGACACGCTGATCTGCCGCTCCTCCTCCTGCAGGCCGAGAAGGGTGCGCAGAAAATCGATGTCGGCACTCGATATGCCGCGCTGCTGGCCATGCCTGCGGCCCGCCAGCGCACCCGATCCGCCATGGATTGCGTGCCTGAGCTGGCTCAAGACGAAGACCTTCAGGCTGTCGGGTACCTCCGGTGCCAGGTCCATCACCTGCAGGAGCAAGCGCAGTTCCAGCTCGGTCGAGACAATACCATCTGCTGCCAGCATGCGTTCGAGCCAGAGCGTTTTCGTGTCGTCCAGCAGACCTTGCGGTGCCAAGCGCTTGAAGACGAAGGTGCTCATCGTGTCCAGGAAGTAGTCCGCCCAGTCGGGTCCGGCCTGGCGGCAGGAATTGTTGATGGCGAAGAGCAGGGTTGCTCCGTCGTCATCGACAACGCCTTCGGGAAAGACTTCGTTTTTCAGGAGATCAATTTCGTGGCCTGTCAGCCGCCCGCGGGCAATGATCGCACTCGCGGGAAAAGAGAGACGCAGTTCGCTCATTCTCACAACTCCGTTTCATCATGAAACCATCAGTTGGTATAGCGACGCAGTCTTTCCATTCGGCAAAGATTTCCGGTTAAGCGAGCCTTGCCGGAACCGGTCGATTTTTAAGCCTTCCGTGCCCGCACCTGCTCCCGCCAGAGGATGAAGAGGCCGGAGCCGACGATGATGGCAATGCCAAGCCATTTCCAGGCATTCGGAAAGTCGGCAAACAGCGCATAGCCGAGGATCGTGGCCGAGATGATCTCGAAATACTGGAAAGGTGCCAGGACCGAAAGCGGCGCCATGCGGAAGGCGCGGACAACGAGCAGGTGTGCATAGCCGGAGATCGTTCCGAGCAGAACCAGCAGGCCGAGCCCCATCCAGGACTGGGGCGAGGAAGGCGTGAAGTCCACGGAGCCGTGCCAGGTGCCGACTGCAAGCGCGCCTGCCATGAAAACGGTGCCGCCGACGCCGGCAACCGTCTGCATGGTGAGCGGCGGATCCGCATCGCCGATTGCCCGGTTGAGGAACATGTAGAGCGCAAAGAGAAAGGCACAGGCCACCGGCAGAAGCGCCGTCCAGCCGAAGACCGCATAGCTCGGCTGGATCACGATCATCGCGCCGCCGAAGCCGACGACGATCGCGAGCCAGCGCCGCCAGCCAACCTTTTCTCCGAGGAAGAACGCGGAAAGCGCCGTCAGCATGAAGGGTTCGACGAAATAGATCGCGAACACGTCGGCGAGCGGCATGTACTTCACCGCGACGAAGAACAGCAGGCTTGCCGCCGCATGCAGCATCCCGCGGAAGAGGTTGGCATAGGGCCGCTTGGCCCTGAACGCATCTCGACCGTTGAGCGTGACGAGGAGAGGGAGTGTGGCCACCAGCTGGAAGAAGAAGCGATAGAACGTCACCTGCGCCGGGGCCATGCCTTCCACCACGGCCATGTACTTCGCAATCGCGTCCATGCCCGGCAGGACCATCATGCAGCCCATCATGAGCGCCATTCCGCTGACGACAGCGCTCTGGCCCGCTTTCGGATCGGCATTTTCGGCTGGCATGACATCTCCATGGCTGAAGCCGGACAACAATCACAACCTTCCCGCGCCTGGCAAGGTCAGTCTTCGCGGCAGCCGTTCCTTATCGGCAGAAATCGTCGCCTTTGCCCCTTCCAAAACGACCCGTATGGCATAAGTTCTGAGGTGATCGCGGCACTGGTGCGGCGAAGGAAAATGGCAGGCAATGGCTGTTCCCGCGGGCGGCCACAGGAGGTTCGTCCCCATGCCCTATTTCGATGCGCCCAAGGGTGCCCGCTTCCCCGACATGGAAGATACCCTTGGCGGGCGGCTCGCCCATGCGCGCGACAGCGCCGGGCTGACGCTGGAGAAGGTGGCGCGCGCCATGGGCCTCCATGCCGCAACCATCAATTACTGGGAAGCAGACCGGGCAGAGCCATCGACCGAGTCGATCGAGGGTCTGGCGAAGGTGCTGAGGGTATCCCCGCTCTGGCTGATGACCGGCTTCGGCGATGGGCCGGAGGACGGCGAAGCAGATCCTCCGCCGCTTCCGGTCATGTCGAAGGCAGTGAACCGCAAGGTCGCCCGCCGCCCGAGGCTCCCGCGGGGCTGAGAGATAAGCGCCAGCCGTTGACTTGCCGCAGTCACACCTCTAGCACGTCCTTGTCTTCAAGAAAATTTTGCTGGTGGCCATGCGCATCGCCCCTGGAACACGAACCCTTCGCACACTGGCTGCCGCCGGGCGGCATCTGAACTTCACGCGGGCTGCCGAAGAGCTTGGGCTGACGCCCGCGGCAGTGAGTTTTCAGATCAAGGAAATCGAGGAGCAGCTCGGCTGCGAGCTCTTCGTCCGGACGGGCCGGACCCTGGCGCTCTCGCCTGCCGGCACGATCCTCTGCGCTGCAGCGGAGGAGGCCATCGACAGCATGAACCGGGCCATGAGCAGGATTGCGCGGCAGAAGCGGGATGCGCGGCAGCTGAAGGTCACGGTCGATCCGCAATTTGCCACCAAATGGCTGATGCGTCACATCCTCGAATTCCGCCGCCGGCATCCGGATATCGACGTCCGCTTCGATGTGTCCTACGACCTCAGGGATTTCGAGCTCGACGACGTCGACGTGGCGATCCGCTTCGGCACGGGTCAATACGAAGGCTGCACCACGGACCAGCTGTTCTCGAACGTCATCACCCCGATCTGCAGCCCGCGGCTCGTAACCGGTGACAGGCCGATCCGCGAGCCTGCGGACCTGCTGAACCACACGCTGGCGCAGATCAAGTGGTCGGGCCATGGCATCACCTGGCCAACCTGGGCCAATTGGATGGCCGCGGCGGGCATTCAGGATTTCGACGACGACAACACGCTGATCTTCGAGAAGTCCTCTGATGCCATCGAGGCCGCCATGACGGGCGCAGTCGTTGCGCTCGCCGATTTTTCGATGGTCGCGGTGGATTTGTCGGAAGGCCGGCTGGTGCAACCCTTCGCGCTCGGCATCAAGGTGCCGCCGCAGATCGGCTACTACCTCGTCTATCCCAAGGCGGAGAAGCAGAGCCGGCAGCTGGAATGCTTCCGTGAATGGATTCTCGAGGAAGCCTTGAAGATGGAAGGGGCAGGGGCGGGCTGAGATTTCAAGTTTTCCTTGATGATCGCTCAAGTATTTCGCGTTTCCCAAAACTCTCGATCGGGATCATATTGGCACCATGGGCACGAACGAAGTGCCACCTCCCAAGATCGAAAGCCAAGCTCATGTTCACCAAGTCCGCAAACAAGAACGTCCGTCCCGCAAACTGGCTGGTCCGCGGCCTCACCCGCGACCTGCGTGGTCTGCCTGCCCACCTGCTTCAGGACATCGGCATCGAGCCGCATCTCGTGAACAAGGACGTGGCCGAGAACACGTTCTTCACGACCTTCCACGCCTGATCCCCACCGCGGCCAGTCCGCGGCGTAAACTGCATGCCAAACGCGTTTGGCGGCCGGAAACCATGGCCCCTTGGCCCGGGTCTCCGGTCGCCTTTTCGTTTGTCCTCAGAGGTTCGAAACCGGCAGGGCGCCGTGGCCAAGACACGGAACAATGACCGATACGGGTAGATCTCTCCCTTCTGATTCATCCGCGATGAGATTTACACAAGGATTTGAAAAGCCTGACATAGGAGAGCAGGAGATACGGTAAATGCTGCTCGTAATCCGCGGTAGGTATGAGGTCGGTTGAAGACGAAATTGGCCAGACGTGACGGGTGTTGGACGCAACCCCACCGAAGTCACAAGCTGGCGTGAATACTGTCCGACCTGCCAGTACCGGGAGCCATGTCCCGACATAAACTCCCCGTGCGCCGACTCCAAAAAAGCACGTAAAGAGATCAGTTGCCACGCTCGCGCATCTCGCGATCCCGCCGGCTGCCAAGAAGGTGCGTCTTCGAACGAAACCGAAATTCATCACTGATGTCGTGGCGTCGGTGTGGGCAGTATGGACAATCCCCCTAACCCACACTATAAGTCGCCATGTAATTAAAACCTAAATTAGCAAAAAATCTGTTTCTCAGGTGAATCTTATGGAGCGGCTGGATAACGACTGTCGTGGTGGATCGAAGCATGTCGATTTGGCGCTGATCAAGCCGCCAACTGGTTCCGCCCCGGTGAAATTCACCAATTACTCTTTTCAGATCATGATCGGTGAGACCCTGGGCATAGCGT
>CAMFHT010000326.1 GCA_945952245.1 uncultured Rhizobium sp.
CCGACTACGTCATGTACACCTGGCAGAAGGGTGCCGACGGCAAGTACACCTACCTGGAAAACAAGTAAGGCTTTGTTCCCCGGGCCGTCCTCGGATGGCTCGGGAAACGACTTTACCTTCCAAGGGAAACCCGGCCTCGCGGCCGGGTTTTCTCGTTTGTGCACGATAATGGTCGAGACGCCGGCTGCGACACGGCTGGCATTTGCATCCGGCGGAGCTATCATCCGCAACAGTCACATCACCGGAGTTCGACCCGCATGCGAAAAAGCCTCCTGCTCGTTCCCTTCTGCCTTCTCCTGTCCGGCATGGCTTTCGCCGAGGACAAGCAATCCCCGGAATGCGAGAACCAGACCACCCAGGCGGACATGAACACCTGCGCGGCCGATCTCGCCGCCAAGGCGGATGACGCGCTGAACGCGCAATACAAGCGCACGCGCAAGGCGGCCATTGCATGGGATGCCGCGCAGGACGAAGCAGACCGTGGTGCGGAAAAGGCCCTGCTTGCCGCCCAGCGCGCCTGGATCGCCTACCGCGACGCCGAATGCACCCTCGAAGGCGTCAGCACCAATGGCGGCTCCATGCAGCCGCTGATGATCAACGGCTGCCTCGAGCGGCTGAGCAAGGTCAGGAGCGACGATCTGAAGGAGATCGAAAACGGGTTGAAGTGATCGTAGCAGAGATGACTTTCTCACCCCGGCGGGACACCTCCCGCCCGGCGGGCGAGAGTTTTCGCATCTTCAGCTGAGGCTAATGGCTGGTAATTCAACGAACAACTCTTGTTGTTGAATTGAAGCGTCGTGCTCGTGGCCCCCTCACCCCCTGCCGGACCCTCTCCCCGGCGGGGAGAGGGGGAACGCCGCCGGCGCCGCATAACTCCTCTCCCTGGCGGGGAGAGGATGCCGGCAGGCAGGTGAGGGGGCTCCGAGTACAACGTCAGCTTTGAAACCGCCACTCAGCTGGTTGGCCGGCCCGGTAAATACCAAATCGCCGCACAATTCCTCCCAAAATAATCTCACCCCGGCCAACCCACTGAAACCCAAGGCCGAGGGGCACGGATGGCATCGCCCAGCGCCGGTTCCTTTAAAGCTTTAACGGTTTCGTTTGCGATGTGGCAGGGCTTCCGGGGCTATCTCGTCTTCATCGATAACCGCAGCCGGAAAGTTCGGTCTTATGATGAGATGGATCACGGTTCGGGAGAGATCGGGCGAATGGTTTAGCCGACGGTCCCTCCACATGTTTGCGGTCAGAACGGGTTGTCGCGCCTCGGCGGCGGCCCTTCTGGCCAGTGCTTTTCTCTTGCCGCTCCTGAGCCTTGCAGGCCTCGTGCACGGCGGTCTGCTTGACATGGTCTCGGTGGCCGTGCTGGTCGCGGGGCTGACCGGGCTCGTGAGCGGGGTGATGGCGCTCCGCACCGGACGCACCATCGAGCGGCTGACCCGTTCCAATGCGCGCTTCGAGCGGCTGAGCCGACTCGATCCGCTGACGGGGCTCCTCAACCGCCGTGCCTTTTCCGAGGCGCTGTCGTCGGCGCCGGCCGGCTCCTCCCTCGTCATCATCGACGTCGACAGCTTCAAGGCGATCAACGACACCCATGGCCATGCGGTCGGCGATGAGGTGATCGCCCGTGTCGCCTCGATCATCGTCGACGTCATGGGAAAATCTGTGCCGGCGGCTCGGCTGGGCGGTGAGGAATTCGGCCTGTTGCTGACGGCAGGCGAGGCGGAGAGCCGGGTTGCAGCGGTCGAGGCGCTCCGGCTCCAAATCGAGCAGGAACGATTTCGTGGAGAAGACGGGGCTTTCCGCGTCACGATCTCCGCCGGCATGTCGGAAACGTCTGCCGGCAAGGATCTCGCGCTCGCCTATGCCGCGGCCGACAAGGCCCTTTATCTCGCAAAGGCCAGCGGGCGGAACCGGGTCGTGCATGGCGCGGCCGGCCTCACCGTCATCCTCGATCTCGTCGCGGCGGGCATGGACATGGCTGAGGCTGGGGATATCAAGGACAATCGCGGCGCCGCCTGACAAAAAAGAAGGCCCCGGCAGCCATGATGGCCGGGGCCTGAGGGGAGAGGAAACGCAATCTCAGAGCATTTCCAGGAAAAGCGTGATCACGGGTTTCCGTCCGGAAATGCGCAAAACACAAAGCCAGAGCGCTCAGATCTGTTTCAGCGCGTTGATATCGCTGATCTGGATCAGGCGCCCGCGCACCGTCACGCCGGCCCGGCGCAGCGTCGAGAAGGCGCGGGAAAGCGCTTCGGGGGCTAGGCCCAGCTTGCCGGCCAGCAGGCTTTTCTGGAAGGGCAGGCGGATGGAGGCAGACGTGCCTTCCTTCGGGCAGCTCGTCAGCAGGAAATGCGCCACGCGCTGCGGCGCGGTCTGCAGCCGGTCATTGGCCACGCAGTCCATGGTGGTGAGCAGATGTGTGGCCAGCGCCTGCATGATGGCGCGGGAGATCTCCACGTCCTGTTCGGCGGCGGCGCGCACCTTGGCAAGGTCGAAGCGTGCGAGTGTCACACCCTCGGCGGCCTGCGCATTGTAGCGGTAATTCGGGCCGAGATAGAGCAGGCACTCGGCGAAGCTGTCTCCCGGGCCGCAGATGCGGATATCGGCCTCGCGGCCATCCTTGTTCAGCCGGTAGAGGCGCACATAGCCTGAAAGCACGCAGTAGAACACGTCCGCATGCTCGCCTTCGCGGAAGAGGATGTCGCGGGCCTCGAAGCTGACGGCGGCGGCGAGATCCAGCATCCGCGCGAGCGATGCCTGGCCGAGCGACGCCATGATCGGCGTCTTGACGAGAATGTTCTTGTCGCGGCTGTTCAGTCTCAACACCTTGTTCACGGTCCCCACTCCGCATTGGCGGCCCGCTCGCGGGCTCGCTCCGATCGTCCTTGACCCGTACATTACGGGAATTGCGGAGGCGCGGATTGATTTCGATCAAAGGAAACCCGGCTCGGGACAATTTTTTGGCAATCGTCAGAAACTGACGATCTGCCAAAACAAAACCGCCGGGCGAGGGGCCCGGCGGTTGCTGATGCTTCGGCGTAACTGCTTATTCCGCGGCCAGTGGCGGCAGCCGCACCACATTGTTCTTCGAAGAGCGGCCCGTCTGCTCGATCTCCTTGATTCGGGTCTCGAGCGTTTCGATGCGCTCCTGGTTCTCGCTGGCGATCCGGCTCAGCTCCTCGTCGGAGAGAACCGGTGCCTCCTCCTCCTTCTCGCCGACGAAACGGCTGAAGATGCGGGCGAGCAGGCGAGACAGATCGTCCATGATCAGGAAGAAGGACGGTACGACAACCAGCGACAGCACCGTGGAGACAATGATGCCGCCGATCACGGCGATCGCCATCGGCGCGCGGAACGAGCCGCCTTCGCCGACGCCAAGCGCCGAGGGCAGCATGCCCGCCGACATGGCGATGGAGGTCATGATGATCGGGCGGGCGCGCTTGCGGCCGGCCTCGATCATGGCCTGCCTATGGTCCATGCCGCGATGGATCATCTCGATGGCGAAATCCACCAGAAGGATGGCGTTTTTCGTCACGATGCCCATCAGCATGAGAATGCCGATGAGGACGGGCATGGACAGCGCATTGTTTGTGATGATTAGACCCGCCGCCACGCCGCCGATGGCGAGCGGCAGCGAGAACAGGATCGTGAAGGGCTGGATCACATCCTTGAAGAGGAGGATCAGCACCATCAGCACCAGCAGCAGGCCGAGCAGCATGGCATTGCCGAAGCTCTGCACCATTTCGGCCTGGATCTTCGCGTCGCCGCTTTCCGCAAGCTTCACGTCCTTCGGGATACCGGCAGTGGCCACCCCGTTCTTGAAGGCGTCGGTTGCGGTGTTGAGCGCCACGCCCTTCGGCAGGTCGGCACCGATCGAGACCACGCGGTTGCGGTTGTTGCGCTTGATCGAGGAAACGCCTTCCGAATAGTCGATGTCGGCCACGCTCGCGAGCGGCACGGTCGCACCGGAAGCCGTCTGGATCTTCAGCGCCCGGATTGCCGCCAGATCCTTGCGGATGTCGAGGGAGGCCTGGGCGCGGATCGGGATCAGGCGCCCGTCGAGCGCGATCTTGGGCAGGGCCGCATCCACGTCGCCGATGGTGGCGACGCGCACGGTCTCGGAGATCTGCGCCGGCGTGATGCCGAGACGAGCGGCTTCTTCCTTGCGCGGGCGGATCTGCAGCTCGGGACGCGGCAGCGAGCCTTCGGCGCTGACGTTCCGAAGCTCCGGCAGTTGGCGCAGCTTGGCTTCCAGAATGGCGACGGCCTTTTCCAGATCCTTCTCGTTCTTGGCAAGGAAGTTGAAGGTCAGGTCCCGTTCACCGCGGTCATTGAGCTTCAGGATATGGACATCGGGAATGTCCTGCAGCTTGGCAAAGACTTCCGACTCGATATCCCACTGCGGACGCTCGCGGCCATGCGACTCGACCTTCGGGATGTACTGGCCGATCAGGGGAATGCGGCCGGCCACGTCGTTCACGAGCTTCTTCACCAGCGAATGATCGAGCTTGTAGAGGTTGAGCGTCACCGTCGCGCGGCGCAGTTCGAGATCGCCCTTCGGCGAAGCGCCGCCGAGGATGAAGACCGTCTCGACGCCATCGATCGTCTTCACGCGCTTGTAGATCTCGTCGGTGGTCTTTTCCGTCTCCGCGAGAGCTGTCTCTTATACACATCTGACGCTGCCGACGACTCCTTACGTGTA
>CAMFHT010000327.1 GCA_945952245.1 uncultured Rhizobium sp.
GCCGTTCGGCGATCGACATGGTCGAGTGGCCGCGCAGGATCAGCGAGGTGATCTCTACCGCGCGCGGGGGCAGTAACCCGTCGGACAGGACGGCGCTGGAGACCATTTTGCGGCCGGTATTGTAAGGCATAGGGCGACGACCGGCCCGCTGCCAAGCGCCTACTGATCCCGTAGCCGAAAAAGCAGCCGGTCGAGCGAGAACAGACCGGGCCCTTGCCGCACGATCAGGATCAGCGCGACCGCCCAGAGGCCATGCGTCGGCCAGGCATCGGGATAGACGAAGATCTCGATCACCAGCGTCATGCCGAGGAGCGCGAGCGCCGAGAGCCGGCTAAAGAGGCCGATGACCAAAAGAACGGGAAAGAGATGCTCGGCTATGACGGCCATGTGGGCGGCAAGCCAAGGGTCTATCAGGGGCAGGCGGTATTCGGTCTCGAACAGGTAGACCGCCGTATCCGTCACGTGAAAACCCTCGACCTTCGTCTCTCCGGACCGCCAGAAGGTGGCCGCTACCGAGAGCCGTGCCATCAGGGTCACGAGGTCCATGGGGATACGGTCGGCGAGCAAGAGCGCGCGCCTGCGGATCTCCATGAGGCGTCCCCCTCCTGCCGGAAGCATTGCGTCGTTGGTGGTCATGTCATGCTCCTTTGTTAAGGCCGGCGAAGACGCCGTTCATCAGGGCGCCGCCGAGGTTTCGTTCGAGGTTGAAATCGGGGTGATCTGCGAATGCCGCCTCCGCTGCTTCGGCAAGGGTTCCTCCCGCGCCAAGCACCTGCAGGAACACAGCGCCACCGGGCGGAAGGGCGAGGACGCGAAGGTCGAGATGAGGGCGGATGACGAGCACGTCTTCCCCCTGCCAGTCCGTAATAAGCGCCAGCGCCTTCTCGCCGCTGTTCATGGCCCAGATGGTCAGCGCAGGGAACCGCGAGCGGAGCACGCCGAGCGAGGGATGCAGCGCGAATTTCAGGCTTCCGACCTCTTCTGCAGGGATCGTGGCAAGCTCGGCCGGTAGGAGAACGCCGTGATCTGCCGCGTGATAGGCATGGCTGCGCATGCCGTCGACCCGCAGGACATCGGCAAGATAGGGAAGGCCGGCTGCGGGCTCGAAGGTCTCCACGAAATCGGGGAAATCGCTCCCGTACCCGAGCAGAAGAGGCGACGTGGGTGGATGTTTCAGGGCGTATTCGAGCGCCATGGCCCGGAAGAAGGCCTCGCCCGTGATCCGCACCGCCGCCGGAAAGCGCGAAGCGAGCGCACCGGTGAGACCGGAACGGACATTGTTGCGATAGACCTCGAAGCGGCGGCCCGGCCCTTGGCCGCTTGCTGTCGCGAGATTGTCCGGCGTGCCGGCCAGCGGGTCCAGGAGGGCGTAGGCGAAGCGGGTTTGAACCTCTGTCGTCATGGCGATCATTCCGCAGCGGCGGGAAGCGCGCGGGCAAGGAGCCGGTCCGCCTTCAGCGCTTCTTCCAGCAGCACCGGCCAGTCCGGAACGTCATTGTCCCACTCGATCAGCGTGGCCACCGGTCCAATTCGTTCGATCGTCTCCGCATAGAGAGCCCAGACCGGGTCGATGACGGGCGCATCATGGCTGTCGATGAGGATCTGGCTGCCATCCTCGTCCTCCCGCTCCGAATGGCCGCCAAGGTGAATTTCGCCGACGGCATGAAGCGGGAAGGCTTCGAGATAGGCGCGTGGGTCCATGCCGTGATTGGCGCAGGCCACGAAGACGTTGTTGACGTCGAGAAGCAGGCCGCAACCCGTGCGCCGCACGATCTCGGCGAGGAAATCCGTCTCGTCCCAGGTGCTTTCACGGAAGATCAGGTAGGTGGCCGGGTTCTCGAGCAGCAGCCGCCGGCCGAGATGGGTCTGGACTGCGTCGATGTGTTCCGCGACACGGGCAAGCGTCTCGTCCGTATAGGGAAGCGGCAGAAGGTCGTTGAAGAAGGTGCAGTCATGCGAGGACCAGGCGAGGTGCTCGGAAAAGCTCTCCGGCTCGTAGCGGTCGCAAAGCCGCTTCAGCCGGTCGAGATGGGCGCGGTCGAGGTCGCGCATGCCACCGATCGAAAGCCCGACGCCGTGGATCGAGAGCGCATGATCCTGCCGGAGATGACCCAGCATGGCGTGCGGCATGCCGCCATCGCCCATGTAGTTTTCGGCATGCACCTCGAAGAAGCCGGGCGTCTTGCCGCCCTGGCGGATGGCATCGAAATGTTCGGGCTTGAAGCCAAGGCCGGCGCAGGCCGGAAGTCTGTTGCGGATCATCGGACGCTCCTCGTGGAAAGATGAGGCCGGGCGGTTCCAGGGGTTGAGAACCGCCCGTGCTCCTGGGCTCAGGCCGGGGCGGGGCCCTGCTTCAGCGAGCCATGGCCCGCGGGCGTCATCATCGTTTCGCAGGTACCGGCGGGAACGAGCTTCCAGGCATTGGTCTGGTAGTCGATCTTCGAGGTCCCGGCGCAGGTCGTGCCGGGGCCGGCAGCGCAGTCGTTCTGGCCCTTGAGAGCAATGCCGTAGCATTTTTCCTTCGGCGCATCGGCAGCGCTGGCACTCAGGCTGCTGCCGAGCGAGACGGCGGCGGCGAGCGCTGCGGCGAGGGCGGTCGTGGCGTGGCGGTCCATGGTCTGATCTCCTCGTGGCAACGATCAGGCCGGCTTCAGCATGCCGTGGCCATTCGGCGTCTTCATGCTTTCGCACGTGCCGGCGGGAACCAGCTTGAAGGAGGCCGGATCGTAATCCATGGCGGAATGGCCGGCACAGTCATGCTTGCCGGCGGCGCAGTCGTTCTGACCCTTGAGCGCCACGCCGTAGCACTTCTCCTTGGCATCTTCGGCATGGGCCGGGATTGCCGAAAGGCTGGCAAGGGCGGAGGCGAGAGAGCCGGCAAGGGCGAGCGTGGCGAAAGCGGTTTTCATGGGAAGGTCTCCTCTGGTTCATGACGCCTGATTGGCTGTCGAGGAGGATTACGGCGCGCAATGTCGCGGCGTTACAGGACCCCGCGAAATTTTTATTGGCAGGCCGCTTCGCCATGATCATAAATCTTACTGCCTGATGGCCCTGACAATCGTTTCGGCCTGTCTGTAACATTCGTCGTCCCGAGGACGTATAGAGGTGCATGATCGTGCCGATACTCGAGCGTGAAGCCCAATGGACAGGCTGGATGCGGCTCGCCCTCGACGGCGATAGCCGCTCCTACCACCTCTTCCTGCAGGCGGTGACCCCGCACCTGCGCGTGCTCGCGCGCCGGTGTGCGAGCCGCTATGGCGGTGCGCCAGCCGAGATCGAGGACGTGGTGCAGGAAGTGCTGCTCGCAGTGCATCTCAAACGCGGCACCTGGGACCCGGCCCGACCCATCGGTCCCTGGCTCGGCGCGATCGTCCGCAACAAGCTGATCGACAGCCTTAGGCGGAAAGGTCACAGGATCGACGTGCCGGTGGAAGAGGTCATCGATACCCTTGCCGCGGCGCCCGTGGAGGATGATTTCGACCGGCAGGATGCGATCGCCCTGCTGGAGCGTCTGAAGGACCCGCAGCGCGATATCGTGCGGTCCATCTCGATCGACGGAAAATCCGTGCGCGAAACCGCGCTCAGGCTGATGATGACGGAAGGTGCCGTCCGCGTGGCCCTTCACCGGGCGCTCAAGACGCTGGCTGCGATGTACAGGAGCAATGCCATATGAAGACCGAAGACCTGATCCGGCTGATGGCGGAGGATCGAGAGCGGCCCGTGCGCCTGCCGCGCCGGGTCTTCGCCGCCCTTGCCGCCGGCGGGCTGATGTCCGTGATCCTGCTCCTCGTCACCATCGGTCTGCGGCCGGGGCTCGATGCCGCGCTCGCCGGCTGGCGGGTGGAGCTGAAGATCACGGCAACGGCGCTGATGGCCTTCTTCGCGCTGCGTCTCGCCTTTGCCGCCGGAATTCCTGGCGAGCCCTGGAGCCGGCGGGCGCTGTGGCTTGTTCTCCCCATGGGCCTGATCGGTGCCGGAATCCTCGCCGACCTCACCATCCTGCCGTCTTCCGAGTGGAAGGCTGCCTGGCTCGGTCGTCACGCCGCCTTCTGCGTCTTCTTCATTCCGGTCCTGTCGCTGTCTCCGCTCGCACTGCTCATCGCCGCGCTGCGTCATGGCGCTCCGGATCATCCCGGCCTTGCCGGCGGGCTTGCCGGGCTGGCTGCCGGGTGCCTGGGCGCCGCCATCTATGCCTGGCACTGCCCGGACGACAGCCCGCTCTTCGTGACCTGGTACCTGATCGGCATCGCACTCAGCACCACCGCCGGCGCCCTTGCAGGACGCCGGCTGCTCGTCTGGTGAGCGGGCGGCTAACGATCCGATACCTTCAGAACCGTCATCGGGCAGAATTTGCCTGCCATCGAAGTCCGCCCCGAGGCCTGCGGCCCGCTGTACATCGCCTCGCCAACGGTTAATAGAGAAGGCATGGCATGAGCGAAGGCAGGCAGGGACATGATCGACGAGGACGGGCAGCTGGACGATGACTTGGAGCGGGCCCGTGTTGCCTGGCTCTATTTCGTCGGCGGGCAGACGCAGCAGGAAATCGCCCAGCGGATGAACATCACCCGCCTGAAGGTCAACAAGATCATCGGCCAGGTGAGGGAATCCGGCAGCGTCAAGGTGACCGTGTCTCTGCCTTTGACGGATTGCATCGCGCTTGCCGAGAAGGTCTCGGCCCGCTACGGGCTCCTCGATAC
>CAMFHT010000328.1 GCA_945952245.1 uncultured Rhizobium sp.
AGGACGTGACCGTCTGGTCCTCCACACAGCATCCGAGCGAGGTGCAGCACATGGTAGGCCATGTGCTCGGCATCCACTCCAATGCCGTCACCGTCAACACCCGGCGCATGGGCGGGGGCTTCGGCGGCAAGGAAACGCAAGGCAACCAGTTTGCGGCGCTGGCAGCATTGGCCGCGAAGAAGCTGCGGCGGGCCGTCAAATTCCGCCCCGACCGCGACGAGGACATGGTGGCAACCGGCAAGCGCCATGATTTCCGCGTGACCTATGACGTCGGCTTCGACGAGGATGGCCGCATCCAGGCGGTGCAGGCAAATTTTGCCGCCCGTTGCGGCTATTCGGCGGATCTCTCGGGCCCCGTGACGGACCGTGCGCTCTTCCATGCCGACAACAGCTATTTCTACCCGCATGTGCACCTGACCTCGCAGCCGCTGAAGACGCACACCGTTTCCAACACCGCCTTCCGCGGTTTCGGCGGGCCGCAAGGGGCGCTCGGCGCCGAGCGCATGATCGAGGAGATCGCCTATGCGCTGGGCAAGGACCCGCTCGACGTGCGCAAGGTGAATTTCTACGGCGAGAAGGGCTCGGGCCGCGACA
Source organism: uncultured Rhizobium sp. (assembly GCA_945952245.1). Classification (GTDB taxonomy): domain Bacteria; phylum Pseudomonadota; class Alphaproteobacteria; order Rhizobiales; family Rhizobiaceae; genus Gellertiella. Next base: position 595 of record CAMFHT010000328.1, read on the forward strand.
TGACCCCCTACCACCAGCAGGTGGAGGATTGCGTCATCGCCCGGCTGGTGGAGGAGCTCGAGGCGTCCTCCGGCTACCGCGCGCGGCGGCAGGAGATCGTGGAGTTCAACCGCACGAGCCCGGTCATCCGCAAGGGCATCGCGCTGACGCCGGTGAAATTCGGCATCTCCTTCACCATGACCGCCTTCAACCAGGCGGGCGCGCTGGTGCACGTCTATTCGGACGGATCGATCCATCTCAACCATGGCGGCACGGAAATGGGCCAGGGGCTCAACACCAAGGTGGCGCAGGTGCTGGCCGATGCCTTCCAGGTGGACATCGACAAGGTGAAGATCACCGCCACCACGACCGCCAAGGTGCCGAACACCTCCGCCACCGCCGCCTCCTCCGGCACCGACCTCAACGGCATGGCCGCCTATAATGCGGCGAAGCAGATCAAGACGCGGCTGATCGAATTCGCCGCGGAACACTGGAACGTCGCGCCTGAATCGATCCGCTTTGCGCCGAACCGGGTGGAGATCGGCAACAAGGAGACGATCCCCTTCCCGGAATTCATCCGCCGCGCCTATTTTGCCCGCGTGCAGCTTTCCGCTGCCGGCTTCTACAAGACGCCGAAGATCCACTGGGACCGGGCGGCAGGGCGCGGCACGCCCTTCTATTACTACGCCTACGGCGCCTCCGTCTCCGAAGTCTCCATCGATACGCTGACAGGCGAATACATGGTCGACCGCACGGACATCCTGCACGACGTCGGCCGCTCGCTGAACCCCGCCCTCGACATCGGCCAGGTCGAAGGCGGCTTCGTGCAGGGCATGGGCTGGCTGACGACCGAGGAACTGTGGTGGGACGGCAAGGGCCGGCTGCGCACGCATGCGCCCTCAACCTACAAGATCCCCCTCGCCTCCGACCGTCCGAAGATCTTCAACGTCAGGCTTGCCGAATGGTCGGAAAATGCGGAACCGACGATCGGGCGCTCCAAGGCCGTGGGGGAGCCGCCTTTCGTGCTCGGCATTTCCGTGCTGGAGGCGATCTCCATGGCGGTGGCGAGCGTGGCCGATTACAGGATCTGCCCCCGGCTCGATGCGCCGGCAACGCCCGAGCGCGTGCTGATGGCCGTGGAACGGCTGAAGCGCGAGGCGCGCTGAGACCATGCCCGGCTCGGCCTCCGATGCTCAAGGCTTTCGGGAAGCGGCGCTCATCCGGTTTCTCCATGAGGCCGGACCGCTGATCCTCACCCGGCTCGACCGGGTGGAGGGCTCGGCGCCACGCGACGAAGGCACCGTCATGCTGGTGGGCGCTGACGCTATCCATGGCACGATCGGCGGCGGCTTTGCCGAATTCGAGACCATTGCCAGGGCGCGCGCCATGCTGGCGGAAGGCCGCGCGCAAGACCAGCACATGATCATCCTCGGACCCGACAGCGGCCAGTGCTGCGGCGGCCGCCTGACGATCCGGTTCGAGGCGGTGACGGAGGACATTGCAAGGAGCCTGCTCGATGAGATCAGGCGGGAGGAACAGGCGCTGCGTCCGGTCATGCTGTTTGGCGCGGGGCATGTGGGCAAGGCGCTCGCTCTCGCCCTGTCGCCGCTGCCTCTTCGGGTGAGCGTCGTGGAAACGCGGCCGGAGGAACTGGCGGGGCTACCCGAGACCGTGCGGGCTATCGCCACGCCGCTTCCGGAGGCGGAACTCGAAGCGCTGCCGGCAAACAGCGCCGTCATCATCCTCACCCACGACCATGCGCTGGATTTCCTGATCGCGCGGGCGGCGCTGGAGAGGCGGGATCTCGCCTATGTCGGCATGATCGGCTCCGCTACCAAGCGGGCGAGCTTTGCCGGCCAATGGAAGCGGGAGGGCGGCGACCCTGCCCTTCTGGATGAACTGGTGCTGCCGATTGGCGGCAATCACGTCAAGGACAAGCGGCCTGCGGTGATCGCCGTCATGGTGGCGGCGGAAATCCTGAGCCTGCCGCCCTATCAACGGAGCCTAGAGTAGACAGGTCAGGCCTGAGTGCCGCCCTCATCCTTGCCGCCAAGCAGGCGAAGCAGGGACTTTACCGCATCATCGGGCGATTCCGCCTTGGGCATGCTGGCAAGGAACTGCTGGCGGTCGACACCCGTATAGCCTTCGATGTCGAGGGCGGCAGCGGTATCGACATCCTCGTCAGGGCCTTGAGCCGACAAGGCGGACTTCAGGCTCGCGACGTCAAGCACGCCCCGGCCTTCGGTATCGATGCTGGAGAACAGGCTCGCCGCCTCTTCCTCGGTGATGTGGTCAGGGCGGGCCGCCACGAATTCCGCGCTCGTCACCTTGCCGTCGCCATCCGTATCGATGCGCGAGACGACCGCCTGCAGGTCCTCCGCGTCGAGCGAGGGCGCAACCGGCGCAACGGTTTCGCCGCCCATCTTGTGCAGGATGTCGAAGACCTTCGAAAGGAAACCGTCCTGCGCCGGCGAGGAGGCGCTGCTGATGACGCTGGGGGAGGCCACGGCGCGGGCCTGAACCAATGGCGGCACGGCGGGCGCCGTCTCTGCGGTCAGATCGGGGCGGACGCGGTTCGCCTGCTGGTGCGGAGTTACCGGTGTGGTCGAAATGCTGGTCATGGCACGGCTCCAGTCCAATACGGAACAATACTGGTCGTCGACGCGGTTAACGCTTCGTTAACCTTTCTACCGACAGAGCCTGCAAGCAACAATAGCAATATCTCGGCGAATTAGTGCCATTGACATGCCCAAGTATGACCGACCTTCCGCACCGAATCACGCGGAAAGGCCGGAATAGGGGCCAGTGCGGCAGAGAGAGGGCGGCGCGTGCGCCGCCATCCTGCACGCATTTCAAACGCTTCAGGTTGCATCCGAGGGTATCGGGCCCTGACCGACCTGTGACAGGAGGGCCAGAAGCGAAGAAACGTCCTCGTCCGGCTGCTTCGGCATTGGCATGGGCTTCAGTTCCGGCAGTTCGCCGGTATCCTCCGTGCCATCAGGATCGAACCCCAGGACGGCCAAGGGGTCAGCGGACTGCGAGTCGTCGCTATGCTCCAACTGTTTTTGCAGCGCCGCGATCAGATCCTTGACCGAAATCGAACCCTTGCCGTCCTGATCCAGCTCTGCAAAGAACGCATCCGCCTCATCCTTCGAGACGTCCTCGGGGCGGGCCGCGACGAACTCCTCGCGCGTGACCTTGCCGTCATGGTCGGTATCGATCTGGTCTACCAGCTTCGCCAGGGGATCGGCCTTCTCCTTCTTGTCCGTGCCCTCGCCCTCGTCGATCTTCGCCTGCAGCTTCTGCAGCAGATCGACCAGCCGGCTCAGCAGCTTTGACATGGAGACCGGCGGCGTGCCGGTATCGCCGCCCTCGTCAGCGACGGGCAGCTTGCCGGAGGCGGCAACGCCCGGAAGATTGGCGATGAGCCCTGGATCATCCGCCTCGTCGGCGCGCCGGGAGGGAATTCCGGCATTGCGATGGTTGGCATAAATCGTGGTCGGGGTGATTGTGGTCATGGCGATTTCTCCGCGCTGGATTGATTTCAGGCCGGACTCGAAAAAATGATGACACGCTTTACAGGATGGCGTCGAGCTAACACGCGCCTCACGAGCATTCAATATGATTAAATTAATGAGTTCTTGCAGTTGACGCGAGTTGCAAATCACCAACCAATAGGCAGGCCCCGCGCCGAGGCCGCAGCCATGCCCCCATCCCCATGAATCACGCTGTTCCCCCTTCCCTTCCCGCCGTTTTTCTCGCACTTTGGGCCGACATTGCGGAAAGGTGACTTTATGTACGAATATGCCATTGCCTGGGAGTGGCTGGCTTTTGCGGTGCGCTGGCTGCACGTGGTGACGGCCATCGCCTGGATCGGCTCTTCCTTCTATTTCATCGCCCTCGACCTCGGACTGGTGAAACGCCCGCATCTGCCCGTCGGCGCCTATGGCGAGGAATGGCAGGTGCATGGCGGCGGCTTCTACCACATCCAGAAATACCTGGTCGCACCGGCCGAGATGCCGGAGCATCTCACCTGGTTCAAGTGGGAGAGCTATGTCACCTGGCTTTCCGGCTTCGCCATGCTGGCCGTGGTCTATTATGGCGGCGCCGATC
>CAMFHT010000329.1 GCA_945952245.1 uncultured Rhizobium sp.
GTCTTGAGGTCGGGCGCAACGATCAGCGGGAATTCCGACTGGTCGAGGATGTGGGACTGGAGATCCACACCCGGCGCGATTTCGGTCAGAACGATCCCCTCGGGCGTCAGCTTCATGACGGCGCGCTCGGTGACATAGGTAATGTCCTGCCCCTGTTCGACGGCCCGGCTGCCGGAGAAGGTGACATGCTCCACCGCATTCACGAGCTTCTTCAGCTTGCCTTCCTTCTCGATCACCAGCCTGCCGGTGGAAATGTCGAGTTTCGCGCCCGCATTGAACATGCCGGAGAAGACGATCTTCTTCGCCCGCGCCGTGATGTCGACAAAGCCGCCGGCCCCTGCCGTCACATGCGGGCGGACGGAGAGCTTCGAGACATTGACCGACCCGTCGCGGCCGATTTCGAGGAAGGAGAGAAGCGAGGCATCGAAGCCCGCGCCCTGAAAGTAAGTGAACTGGTAGGGCGACGGCATGTAGGCATCCGCATTCGATGCGCAGCCAAAGGCGAAGTCGAGGAGCGGCACGCCGCCGACCGCACCCTGCTCGATCACCCAGGTGACCGCGCCATGCAATCCCTCTTCCATCAGGATGCGCGGCACGTTTGCGGAAATGCCGAAGCCGAGATTGACGCAGCTGTTGGCCTGGAGCTCCTGCGCGACGCGGCGTGCGATCACCTTCTGGATGTTGAACTCCGGCACGCGGAAGGAGGAAAGCGGCCGCAGGATCTCGCCGGAGATCGCCGGATCGTAATCGGTCTGCGTCGTCTGCTTCTGCTCGGGATCGACGACGATGTAATCGACCAGCATGCCGGGCACACGAACGTCGTGCGGGCGGAGCGACCCGTCCTTGGTGATACGCTTGACCTGCGCGATGACGATGCCGCCATTGTTGCGGGCGGCAAGCGCCTGGTCGAGCCCGCCGAGATAGGCACCTTCGTGCTCATAGGTCAGGTTACCGCGCTCGTCCGCCGTCGTGGCGCGGATGATGGCAACCTTCGGCACGATGGCAGGAAAATAGAGCCAGTCCTCGCCCGCGAAGGAGATGCGCTCGACGATCGGCTCGGCGGCGGCAGCATCGTTCATGGCGCAACCCTGCCGCTTCGGATCGACGAAGGTATCGAGCCCGACCTTGGTGATGACGCCGGGGCGCTTCGCCGCGGCTTCGCGGTGCATGTCGAACAGGATGCCGGAGGGCACGTTGTAGGCCGGGATTTCGTTGCCGGTCACCATCTGCCAGATGAGCGGCGGTTCCGACGTCGAGGGGCCGGAGGGATAGGAGCCGCCGATGATCTTCTTCAGCAGCCCCTTTCTGGCGATATGATCGACGCCCTTGATTCCGCTCATGTCACCGGCGGCGATAGGGTGAAGCGTGGTGATGTCGCGCGGGTGGCCGGTCGCCTCGAAGCGCTCGCCGATCGCCTTCAGCATCAGGTCCGGGCAGCCGAGGCCGCTGGACGAGGAGACGGACACGATCGCGCCGTCGGGGATGAGGGCTGCGGCTTCGGCGGGCGTGATGTGCTTGTTCATGGTCATGCTCGAATTCCGGGTTCAACTTTGTGCGTGCGGCCCGTGCGGGCGGCGTCGAGGACCGCAAGGCCCGTGGCCAGCGACCAGATGCCGTCCTCCAGCGTGCAGAGCGGCCTGGTGCCCTCCGCGATCGCCCGGTGAAAGGCCTCGATCGCGTTGACGTAGAGATTGCGGTCGGAGACTTGCAGCGGACGCTCGCCCTCCGCCGTGCGAAGGGTCACGGTGCCGACAGGGCGCTGCGTCATCACGTTGCGGCCGACGAGCGAGCCCTCGGTGCCATGCACTTCGAGGCCGGTCTCGGCATATTTCGTGGTGAAGGCATCGTGGAACTGGGCGATCAATCCGTTCTCGAAACGGATCACGCCCATGACGCCATCCTCGACACCCGCCTTGCCCATGCCTGCATGCTGGGCGAAGGCCGTGACTTCGGCAGGATTGTCGCCGAGGACGAAGCGCAGCGCGTCCGTATCATGGACGGTGAGATCGAGCACGGCGCCGGCGCCGGCCTCCGGCTTGTCCAAGCGCCAGCCCTGCAGATGCGCGGGCAGGAGGCCGGCATGGAAGACGCGGGCGGCAAGCGGCTTGCCGATCAGCCCGGCGGCAATCGCCTCGCGGATGGCGTTGTGAGTACCGGCGCCGCGCAGGTGGTGATTGGTGGCGAAGACCACGCCCGCCTCGCGCGCCGCATCGGCCATGGCATGGGCATCGGCAAGCGAAGTCGCGAGCGGCTTTTCGCAGAGCACATGCTTGCCCGCCCGGACCGCCGCGATCGCCTGGTCGCGGTGAAGCTCGTTCGTGGTGGAGATATAGACGGCATCGGCGCCGGACAGCAGTTCGTCGATGTCCGTGGTGCTCTGGGGAATGCCGTGCTCGGCCGCATAGGCGCGGCCGCGTTCGGCGCTTGTGCTCATGACGCCGGTGATCTCGCCGCCCGCGGCGCGGATCGCGTCGATCACCCATTCCCGTGCAATCGTGCTTGCGCCGATCAAACCCCAGCGGATCGTCATGCCAGTTCCTCCGTCTTCACCTTGTGTCCTGCACCGCAGCTCTCGCGGACGACGAGACGGACGGAGGTCGTCACCGCCTCCGCCTCGGCCCTGCCGGCATTGATCTGTTTCAGAAGCAGCTGCGCCGCCCTCATCCCCATGGCCTGCGGATCGACCGATACCGTCGTCAGCGCCGGAACGGCGGCCTTCGCCTCTATAACGTCGTCGAACCCGACCACGGCGAAATCACGGCCCGGCTCCATTCCGCGGGCGCGAAGCCCGTCGCAGACGCCGAAGGCGACCGCATCGTTGAAGCAGACGGTGGCCGTCGGCGGGTCGGGAAGCCGCATGGCCTTGCCGATCGCCTCGACGCCCCCGGCGCGCGATGCGCCTGAAGAAACGACATAGTCTTCCCGGAACGGAAGACCTGCGGCACGGAGACCCTGCTCGTAACCCCGCCTGCGCTCCTCGAACACCATGATGTCAGGGAAGCCGCCGAGGAAGGCGATCCGCGTGTGGCCAAGCCCGGCCAGATGCCGGACGGCCTGTGCGGTCCCTGCGGCATTGTCGGAGACGAGCGAGGAACACCTGGCGCCCGGAACGTTGCGCACGGCCGTGACGACGGGAATGCCCGCCTCCGTCACCGCCTTCAGGTCCTTGGCCGTCGTCGCCCGCGCCGGCGAAACGATCAGGCCGGAAATGCCGTGCTCGCGCATGGAGGCGATCACCTCCTGCTGGCGGTCCACGCTTTCGGCGGTATTGGCGAGGAACTGCACGAAGCCTGCTGACTGCACGACCATGTCCACACCCACCGCAAGCTCCGCAAAGAAGCCATTGGTGAGATCGTTCACCACCATGCCGATGATCTTCGACTTCGCCGAGGTCTGACGAAGCGTCGCGGCACCCCGGTTATAGACATAGCCGAGTTCACGCATGACCGTGCTGACCTTGGCGCGCGTGATCTCGTTCACGAGCGGAGAGCCCTGCAACACGAGCGAAACCGTGGATTTGGACACGCCTGCGGCTTCAGCAATGTCGATAACGGTGACACGCCCTTTCGCCACGAGATCCTCCACACGGTTTTCCTCATCCGTAAAAAGGCTTATTGGAACGTTCCAAATTCGTCAAGTCGGATCGTAAAAATTCGGCGGTATGGCACTTGGCGGGACACTGAAAACATCTAATTGATATAATTGTACTTTTTATATAATTTCTCAAAACACTTCCTGCGCATCTAAAAATAAATTGAATCGGATTTGGATCGATCTAATATGTTTCGAGAGCTTCGGCACTTCCGAACAACGGCTCGACGATGTTTCACCGGAACCTCAGGTAGCCTTGCGCGTAGTCAGAGGGAACGATGCGGAATTCCCCCGCGTTTGTGATCGACCGTCAACCGGAACGATCCTATGACCGCACTCGAAAGAATGCTTGAACTGCCCCTCCCCGTAAATCCGGGCGCAGACGCCTCCGCGCGTGACGTGCCTTGCTCGCGGGCGCCGTCCAGCCGCGACCTCCCGCAGGGCATTGCGGACGAGGCGGCCTTTCTCGTCAATGGCGACAGCTATTTCTCGACGCTGGCGCGCTCGCTCCCGCAGGCGGAAAAGTCGATCTGGATCATCGGCTGGGACTTCAACCCCGACATTCGGCTGGAGCCTGCGCATTCGACCGAGACGCTCGGCGAACTTCTGCACCGGCTGGCGGAAGCCAATCCGGCGCTTAGGATCAACATCCTCGTCTGGGCGCTCGGGCCTGTCTATTCCGGCAAGTCACTGAAGGTTCTGCGCCGCCGCCACTTCCCGCGAAATCCGCAGATAAGGCTCGAGTTCCACATGCATCCGGACATCCGCGGCTCGCATCACCAGAAGATTGTCTGCATCGACGACCGCGTGGCCTTCGTCGGCGGCATCGACCTGACCGCCAAGCGCTGGGACAACTGGTGGCACCGCAGCCGCGAGCGCCTGCGTCGCGACCAGAAGGGCGAGATCTACGATCCGCTTCACGACGTGCAGGCCATGGTCACCGGCGAGGCTGCCCGTCTGGTCGGCGACGTCGCGCGCCATCGCTGGCTGTTGGCCACCGGCGAGCGGCATGAGGCGCTGGAGACCGCCCCGGCCTCCGCTCCCTGTCCGCCGTCCGCGCCCGCCATGCGGGCCGTGCCGGTG
>CAMFHT010000330.1 GCA_945952245.1 uncultured Rhizobium sp.
GGACCACCACGAGGCCCTGCTCCTCGAAATAGCCGAGGAAGCGGCGGGCCCGGCGGGCGGAATGAGTGCCGTAGGCGCGGGCGATTTCGGCGTCCGGCGGGCATTCGCCGCCCGAAAGCGCCACGCGAGCAAGCAGCAGGAATACGCCCTGCAGGTCATCGGTCACACGGGCGGAGAGCGAGAGCGCCTCTGCCCACGGCTCGCTTGCCGCCATATCCTCGTCGACGCCGGAGCGGACGACCGCCAGTCTCCGCCGGAAATCGGCGAGCGCAACCGGCGGACCGCTGACCCTGCGCATGCGGGCGCGGACGAGGAATTCCTGATAGAGCACCGCATCCGAGCGGTAGGCCGCTTCGGGATCGGACAGGATCTCAGCCAGCACGGCCGCGAGCTTCTCTTCGCGCTCTTCCGGCGAGAGCTCCGGCTGGCCGGGTTTCTGTTCCGGCGCTGGCGCGGTTGCGGCGGGTGTGGCGCGGGCGAGTTCGGAGAGAATGTCGGTCGTCGGCCGCGGCGCGGGTGCCGGACGCCGCGCCAGGGGCCGCGAAAACTCTTCCGGGTCGGGCGTGAAGATCAGATCCTCCACATCCTGCGGCGCCTCCGGCAGCGGCATGAGCTTCGGGCTCGACGAGCGCGCCGATGTTTCGACGGCACCGATCGTCACCGGCAGGGGACGCCGCGAGAGCGCCGGTCCGAGTGCGACGAAGCTGCCGCGCTTCAGGTCGCGGAACATTTCCGCCTGCCGGCGGTCCATGCCGAGAAGATCTGCGGCACGGGCCATGTCAATATCAAGGAAGGTGCGGCCCATCAGGAAGTTCGAGGCTTCCGCCGCCACGTTTTTTGCCAGTTTGGCCAGCCGCTGGGTTGCAATCACGCCGGCGAGGCCACGCTTGCGGCCGCGGCACATCAGGTTGGTCATGGCGCCCAGGGAGAGCTTCCGCGCATCGTCGCTCACCTCACCGGCTACCGCCGGCGCAAAGAGCTGCGCCTCGTCCACGACGACGAGAACGGGGTACCAGAACTCGCGGTCCGCGTCGAACATGCCGTTGAGGAAGGCGCCGGCGGCGCGCATCTGCTGCTCGGCTTCGAGTCCTTCGAGCGTCAGCACGCAGGAAACGCGGTGCTGGCGGATGCGGTTGGCGATACCGGCAAGTTCGGCTTCCGTCCTCTCGCCATCGACCACCACATGGCCGAAGCGGTCGGCCAGCGTGACGAAATCCCCTTCCGGATCAATGATGCACTGCTGTACCCATGGGGCGGATTGCTCCAGCAGTCGGCGCAGAAGATGCGACTTGCCGGAGCCGGAATTGCCCTGCACGAGCAGGCGCGTTGCCAGCAATTCCTCGATATCGAGCCGGGCCTGTTCGCCACCGGCGAGCGTTCCCATGTCGATGCCAACCTGCATTCGCTTAACTCCGGTTACGCCATCCGTGATTCCGCCTGAAGTCAGGGAGAATGCCTGTACCAGTCTTTCGCCGGCCTTGCCGCAAAAAGTGACCACTCATGCACAGTTGAATTTCGCGCACCGGTCGACACGAATCGAACCCATGTTTATAAGCAGGTTCGAAATATCTTAAGTTGAGACTCATGAGGAGCCGGTTGCCGTGAATGCCTACCAAGCCTTCCCATCATCCAAACCCGACATGACCGAAGAGCATGATGCCGAGCCCGTCGGGCGGCAGGTGCTGGCCACCGCGCTCGACCTGATCATGAAGTTCACGCAGATGCTGATCGACGATCCGATCGACATCGAGGTGCGCGACGAACGGTTGCTGCCGGCCGCCAAGGACACCATGATTCATTGCTTCGCCCTCATCCTCATGGCGGAAACGCGACCGGAATGGCGGAAGGCCTATTACAAGACGGGCGTGCAGCTTTCCTATTTCTGGCCGGATCTCGGTCAGGACCGCCTGCGGCTGCCGGGCCATGTGTTCGGCAATGCGCTCGACATCGGCAAGTCGCCCGACGAATTGCGCTCGGCGCTCCTGCCGGATGCGAGCGAGATCCGCGCCTTCAGCAATGCCTTCAGCCGCGTCAAGGACGAGCACGACCGCATTGCCGGCATCTTCGACCGGTCGATCGAGAGCCTGCTGGCCGTTCTCGAGCACGACTAGGCTCAGACCCTCACGGTCAGGCCGAAACCCTGCATGAGGCGGCGCGTCGGAAAGTCCGGCCTGCCGGAGGTGAAGACGGCGAAATCCTGGTTGTCGGGGTGTTCCGCATCCTGCACCAGCGGCACGAGGCTGCGGGCGCGGCGGGCGATCGCCTCGGCTGGATCGATCCAGTCGACGGGCCAGGGGGCGAGCCGGCGGAAGACATTGGCCATGAATGGATAGTGCGTGCAGGCCAGCACGACGATATCCGTCTTGCGCCCGTCCTTCTCCACGAAGCACTGGGCAATCTCACTGGCGACCGCCTCATCCGCTACACCTTCTCCGCGCACATAGGCTTCGGCCATGCGGGCGAGATTTTCCGAACCCACCAGCCGGACATGGCATTGCGAGGCAAATGACTGGATGAGATCTCGCGTATAGGCGCGGCGTACAGTGCCGGGGGTGGCGAGCACCGAGACGAGACCGGAGCGCGTGCGCTCTGCCGCCGGCTTGATTGCGGGAACGGTGCCGACGAAGGTCATCTGCGGAAAGGCGGCGCGCAGATCGGCGCCGACCAGCGTGAAGGCCGTGTTGCAGGCGATGACGCAGACTTCGGGATCATGTTCGGCCAGCAGCTTTTCGAAGAGCGAGATGATGCGCTTCTTCAGCGCCTCCTCTTCCCAGCCGCCATAGGGGAAGCCGGCATCGTCGGCCACATAGATGAAGCCGCGCTCGGGCATCAGAACGCGGGCCTCGCGCAGCACTGTCAGGCCGCCGATCCCGCTGTCGAACATCAGAACCGGCTTCAGCTCAGCCTTCATGATCCTCACCGTCCCCCTCGCCCGGCATCGCGGACGCGGCATTCGCCGGCGCGGGGCTGCGGCGGGCGAAGCGGTCGAGCGATGCGATCACGCCGCGCATGACGCCGATTTCCTGGCTGGTAAAGGCGCGCCGCGACAGCACGGCGCGGAGATTGTCCACCATCTTCGGCTTTTTGGCGGCGGGATGGAAATAGCCACGCGAGTCGAGCGCCTCCTCCAGCTGGTCGAAAAAACCGAAGAGTTCGTCCTTGCGGGCAGGCCGCTGTTCCAGCGGCTGGAACAGGGTCACGCTCAGATCCTCCATGCCGGATTTCAGCCATTCATAGGACATGAGCAGCACGGCCTGCGCGATGTTGAGCGAGGCGAAGGCAGGATTGACCGGAAAGGTGACGATCTCGTCGGCGAGCGCTACTTCCTCGTTGGACAGGCCCCAACGTTCCCGCCCGAAGAGAATGCCGGTGCGCTCGCCGCCTGAAAACTTCTGCCTCAGCGTGGCGGCTGCCGTGACTGGGGAGCGGACGGGCTTGAAGCCATAGCGCTCGCGGGCCGTCGTTGCATAGACGAAGTTAAGATCGGCGATCGCCTCTTCTAGCGTATCATAGACGCGGGTGGCGTCGATCACGTGATCGGCCTTCGACGCCGCGGAACGGGCCTTCTCGCTCGGCCATCCATCGCGGGGATTGACGAGGCGCAGCTCCCAGAGGCCGAAATTGGCCATGGCGCGTGCCACCATGCCGATATTCTCGCCGAGCTGCGGCTCGACCAGCACGATGACCGGCCCTTCCTCGATCAGCGGCTTCTCACTATTCGTCCCAGACATTTACCTGCCCATGTCTTCGCTGCGGTTGTTTCGCCTCCCTCGCACAAAATCGGCGAAAGGCAAAGAGCGAAGCGCTCACTCGCCCTTGGCGATTTCCTGCATCTGCTCCTTGAGCCCGGGGCCGGAATTGCCCTTCTCGACCTGGTAGAGATCGTCGATCACGGGCTGCCCGTTCTCTTCCTTCACGTGGAAGATGACGGTGTGGTCGTCATTGGCGGTCGGATCGCCTTCGAGGCATGTGCCGTTCTTGAAGATCGCCGTTACCTGTCCGTCGCCATCATCCTCGACGCGGATGTCTGTCAGCGGGCACCCATCCTGGCCATTGGTGATGACGTCATAATCGAACGGGCTCCCGGTCGTCTGGCCCTCCGGCGGGTCATAGGCGGGGTGCTTGGAGGCCTCGCGGTAGGCATTCGCGAAGTCCGTGCTGAACAGTGTCTTCAGGCGCTCCTCGGAGAAATAGTCCTCGTAGTCCTGGTTGTCGCCCTTCCAGTTCCGGGCGGCGAGATCAATCACCGTCTTCACCGGCGCCTTCAGATCTGCGGCAAGAGCCGGCAGGCCAGATCCGGCCAGAGCGAAGACGATAGCGGTGGTGAGAACGGCAAAGTTCGGCTTCAACTGAGATCTCCATTTGCGCCGCGGGGAACGGTGGGCGGCCTCTTGCCCCATGCATAGGATCTTGGTTGCCGCTTCGCAATTGCCGTCCGCTCGCTCCCGCTTCGCAAACGGGCCAATTTTTGGCTCTAAAGGCAAAGCTCTACTTTCTACTGCCTTTGCGATCCGCAAAGGGGATGCTATAGCGCGTCCATCTCGCGTCAACGCATCCGGGATTCCCTTGTGATCCCGAACTTTATGAGGATGGTATTCATGGCAAAGATCAAGGTGGCAAATCCGGTCGTCGATCTCGACGGCGACGAGATGACCCGCA
>CAMFHT010000331.1 GCA_945952245.1 uncultured Rhizobium sp.
CAGGACGCTGCCCTGTCGGGTGAGTAGATGACGGCCGCACGCGCCGCCATCACCGCCAGCAATGCGACCGGTCCGTTCGACACCATTCTTCCGGCACTGGCCGAACAGCTGAAGAACCAGCTCATTCAGGCGCAGCCGAACTTCCAGAACGAGATCAGCACGACGGTCGATGAACAGGCGCTCGCGCTTGCTGCCCGCCGCGCAGACCTCGAAAAGGAAGCGGCGTCGATCTACGCCAAGACCTTCACCGTCGACGAGCTGAACGCGATCACCACCTTCTACAGCTCGCCCGCCGGCAAGAAGCTGCTCTCCGACGGCCCCATCGCATCCCGCGAAATGAACAAGGCCGCCGACATCTGGGCTGCCGGCATTTCCCGCGACCTCGCCAAGGAAACCGACAAGGCGCTCCAGAAGAGCCTCGCCGGCAAGATCCCCGCCGCCCAGCCCGACGCCGCTCAGGATGCGACGAAGCCCGCGCAGTAAACTTCTGCGACATCAAAGGTTTGAAAAGCCCGGCCTTTGCGCCGGGCTTTTTCGTATTTTCGCTGTCGATTCTGCGGTCTGAAGGCTAATTGGAAAAGTTGTTGCTGATTGTGCTTAAAAGGAAACTAATGTATAATTCTCTAAAGTTATGGAGTTTTGGCCCAGTGACGGATGCCTGGATAGATTGCTGGTTGGATTATATCCAGGCGGTTGAGTATTCTCGTTGGCCAAAGAGGTTCAGGCCGACAATCAGAGCTGCGCCGCGGGTAGGAGACATCTACTGGTGTCGATTCCATGAAGTGACGGAAATTCATTTGCCAGAGATGTGGAAGACATGGCCTTGCGTGGTGGTCAGCCGCAAAAACACGTTGCGTGGGAAAGTGACGGTTCTGCCGTTCTCAACTTCACGCAGCAACTTGGAGAATCAGAATGCCTACATGGTGGGCAGGCAAATCCAGCAGAAGTTGGATCGTGTCGATACTTGGATACTTTGTGATCACCCCTGTACAGTCGCAACTAGTAGGCTTGAGCAAATATGGGGTGGAGTACCTCGCCTAAACAGTGCGGAAATTCGATCAGTTCTGACGAAAATGGCAAGCTGCTTAGCATCTGCGCTTTAATTTAGCTTTGTCTTGACTGGCTTAGATTAGGTTGATATCCTCATCGGCACATGCGGGGGTTCACACCCTTTCGCCGCCCGGCAACGGGAGTCAGAGACCGGGCCACCCTGAAAAGGGTGGCCTCGGTTTTTCGGGCAAGTTGCAGCCCTCCAAATCCGATCACAAAATCCGGCGGAGACTTTTCAAGTGGTTCGCTTCGCACCTATATGACGTCAGTGATTTGATGTCAGCGGGAGATGCGCTATGCCGGCTTATGACTATGACCTCTTCGTAATCGGCGGCGGCTCCGGCGGCGTGCGCAGCGCGCGCGTGGCGGCATCGCTCGGCAAGAAGGTGGCGATCGCGGAGGAATACCGGTTCGGCGGCACCTGCGTGATCCGCGGCTGCGTGCCCAAGAAGCTGTTCGTCTATGCGTCCCAGTTCCACGAGCACTTCGAGGATGCAGCCGGCTATGGCTGGACGGTCGGCGAAACCAGTTTCGACTGGAAGAAACTGATCGAGGCCAAGGACAAGGAGATCGCGCGTCTGGAAGGGCTTTACCGCAAGGGGCTCGAAAATGCCGGCGCCGAGATCATCGAGAGCCGTGCGGAGCTCGCGGGCCCGAATTCGGTGCGCATCATGGCGACGGGCAAGGTGGTGACCGCAGAGCGGATCGTGATTGCGGTTGGCGGATCGGCGAACCACCACAAGTCGCTGCCCGGCCATGAATTCTGCATCACCTCCAACGAGGCCTTCCATCTCGAAAACCTGCCGCGCTCCATCCTGATCGCGGGCGGCGGCTATATCGCCGTCGAGTTCGCCAACATCTTCCATGGCCTTGGCGTCGAGACGACGCTGATCTATCGCGGCAAGGAGATTCTTTCCCGCTTCGATCAGGACATGCGCCGCGGCCTGCACGAGGCGATGGAGGCGAAGGGTATCCGCATCCTCTGCGAGGACATGATCGAGGAAGTGACGATGACGGCCACCGGCGAGCGCCGCGTGCGCACCAAGGCCAATGGCGAACTGTCGGTCGACGCCGTCATGCTGGCGCTTGGCCGCGATCCGAACACCGCTGGCCTCGGCCTCGAAACGGCAGGCGTCGAGACCGATCCCAAGGGCGCGATCGTCGTCGACGATTACTCCCGCACCAACGTGCCCGGCATCTTTGCCCTTGGCGACGTCACCAATCGTGTCCAGCTGACGCCCGTCGCGATCCACGAGGCCATGTGCTTCATCGATACGGAATATCGCGGCAAGCCGACGAAGCCCGACCTCGATTTGATCGCCACCGCCGTGTTCTCGCAGCCTGAGATCGGAACGGTCGGGCTTTCGGAGGAAGAGGCGGGCAAGAGGTATCCGGAGCTCGAAGTCTACCGCGCGCAGTTCCGGCCCATGAAGGCCACGTTGTCGGGCCGCAACGAGAAGACGATCCAGAAGCTCATCGTCGATGCGAAGTCGCGCAAGGTGGTTGGCGCCCATATCCTGGGGCATGATGCCGGCGAGATGGCGCAGCTCCTCGGCATCACCCTGAAGGCCGGCTGCACCAAGGATGATTTCGACCGCACCATGGCCGTGCATCCGACAGCGGCGGAGGAACTGGTGACGATGTACAACCCCAGCTACCGCATCGTGAATGGTGAACGCGTCTGATAATTGCCGTAAGGCACCACAGCACGCACAAAAAATGCCGGGAGCCGCCTTTCCACGCAAAAGGACGGCTTTGCAAGACTTTCGTAACTGTCTATAAGCCCCCGATCAATCGACGAGTGGGCCGTCTGCCTTTGCTGGCAGCAAGCGGCGCGTAGGAACAGGTGAGACCATGGCACAGAATTGGACCCCGAGCAGCTGGCGGAACAAGCCCATCCAGCAGGTCCCGGATTATCCGGACCAGGCCGCGCTGGCGGCGACCGAGGAGCGCCTCTCCAAGTTTCCGCCGCTCGTCTTTGCCGGCGAAGCCCGCCGCCTGACCAAGTCTCTCGCCAACGTGGCCGAAGGCAATGCCTTCCTGCTGCAGGGTGGCGATTGCGCCGAGAGCTTTGCCGAGCATGGCGCAGACAACATCCGCGACTTCTTCCGCGCCTTCCTGCAGATGGCCGTGGTGCTGACTTATGGTGCCCAGCTGCCGGTGGTGAAGGTCGGCCGCATTGCCGGCCAGTTCGCGAAGCCCCGCTCGTCGAACATCGAGACGATCAACGGCGTCTCGCTGCCGAGCTACCGCGGCGACATCATCAACGGCATCGAATTCACCGAGGAAGCCCGCGTGCCGGCTCCGGAACGTCAGGTCATGGCCTACCGCCAGTCGGCGGCCACGCTCAACCTGCTGCGCGCCTTCGCCATGGGTGGCTATGCCAATCTCGAAAACGTGCACCAGTGGATGCTCGGCTTCGTCAAGGACAGCCCGCAGGGCGAGCGCTACAAGAAGCTCGCCGGCCGCATCGGCGAAACCATGGATTTCATGCGCGCGATCGGGATCACCTCGGAAAACCAGCCGGCACTGCGCGAGACGGATTTCTTCACCAGCCACGAAGCGCTGCTTCTTGGCTACGAGGAAGCGCTGACGCGCGTCGATTCGACCTCCGGCGACTGGTATGCCACGTCTGGCCACATGATCTGGATCGGCGACCGCACGCGCCAGCCCGACCATGCGCATGTGGAATACTGCCGTGGCATCAAGAACCCGATCGGCCTCAAGTGCGGTCCTTCGCTCTCCGCCGATGGCCTGCTCGAGCTGATCGACATCCTGAACCCGGCAAACGAAGCCGGCCGTCTGACGCTGATCTGCCGCTTCGGCCATGACAAGGTTGCCGAGCACCTGCCGCGCCTGATCCGCGCCGTGGAACGCGAAGGCCGCAAGGTCGTCTGGTCCTGCGATCCCATGCACGGCAACACGATCACGCTCAACAACTACAAGACCCGCCCGTTCGAGCGCGTTCTGTCGGAAGTCGAGAGCTTCTTCCAGATCCACCGGTCGGAAGGCACGCATCCGGGCGGCATCCATGTGGAAATGACCGGCAAGGACGTGACCGAATGCACCGGCGGCGCCCGCGCCGTTTCGGCGGAAGACCTGCAGGATCGCTACCACACCCATTGCGACCCGCGGCTCAATGCGGATCAGGCGCTGGAGCTTGCCTTCCTGCTCGCCGAGCGCATGAAGGGTGGCCGCGACGAGAAGAAGCTCGCTGCAGCCGTCTGATAAGCAGGCAATGTTAGTTGAAGAAGGCGCCACCTGGCGCCTTTTTTCATGCCCGCCGTTCAGCCCCTGGCGATGATGGAAAGTTGCCGGCGGAAAGTGAAGATGGCCTGCAGGATGGCGCCCGGCGGTGCCTTGAAAGTGGCGGCGATGCGGATCATGCTGCCGCCGCGATAGGGCACGACCTGCCAGATCTTGCGGTGGTCGCGGCTCAAGGGGAAGGCCTGGCCGTTCGCCTCGACGCAGGTGAGGGTCAGGCAATGGGCTTCGTGGTTCGGAAGCCGCCGCAGCTTGGTGCGGAAGACCCTGTCCTCGACAGTGAGCGTGACGCTCTTCTCGGCAGCGGTGCTTTGCGGCAGGATGC
>CAMFHT010000332.1 GCA_945952245.1 uncultured Rhizobium sp.
CTCCCGGCGTCACCTCCATCATGCTTATGAGATAATCCAGCACGAGATAGCCGTTTTTTACGTTGAAGAAGACTTCAAGGCCTGATGGCGTACTGCGCCACATGTTTTCCCGGATCAGGCTGTCGACGAGCGGTGAATGAAGCCGCAGGACCAGATCCGGATCCGCCTCCAGCCGCGCCGAACGGTCTCCGCCATCCAGCCTGTCTAACGTCAGCGCGTGCGTCTGATACCAGAAGCGGAAGGAGCGATGAACGAGATCCGAAAGATGAAGTTCTTGGAACCGCCGGTCGTGCACATGCGTGACCCGGCGGATGAAGCCATAGGCGACCAGCCCGTCGACGAAGGCGCTGACCGTGTTGCGGCTATAGCCGCCCAGATCCTTCGCCTCATCCCAGATGCCGGACATGTAGACGATGCCGCTTCCATCCTGCCGCTTGCTCTCGATCCATTGCCGGTAGATGACGAAGGCAAGCAGCCATTTCTCCTGGCTATCGAGAAAACGCAGGATTTGCTGCAATTCGCTGTAGTGTGCCATGGTCCTGGAAAGGTGCTCCTGGATAAGCGGCAGCAAACCAGGATTGGCCATGAAGCGATCGAATATTGACATCTATTCCGTATATCCCCCGCCGAACCGGAAAGGCCGCTCCCGATGCCGGCAATTCTTTATCGCGATCATATACGATTAGATGCAGAGTTGAATATAAAATTACGTCTCGTTGTTTTCTACAACAGACCTAAGCCGGTTCTGCAACCTGAGGCTCCATGATCTCCAGTTCTGCGGTAAACCGGGCGCCGTCAGCCGCTTCAACTCGAAACTGGCCTTGCAATTGCGCCACTACTCCGCGGATCAGCCTGGTTCCCATGCCCGCCGGAGCCGAGACCGCATCATAACCCCTCCCGTTGTCTGCGATGACGAGCCGGACCCGACGTCCTTCGATCGGCTTCATGGAAACGGAAAGATGGCCTGCCCTCCCATCCAGGAAGGCATATTTCAGGCTGTTGGTCACAACCTCGTTGGCCAGAAGCGCCAGCGGCGTCGCATTGTCAGCGGAAATCACGATGTCGTCGATGTCGTATGTCGCTTCGACATCGTTACCGTATGCGCGCAATAGCGTGCCGACGACGGCGGGCAGCAAATCCCTAGCGGATACCCGTGCGAACTGGTCGCGTTTGTAGATCTGCTCGTGCACCGAGATCATCGCCGCAATCCGGTCGAACAGCGAGCGCTGGGTGTCGGCGGGAAGCTGCTGCATCCGGATGACTGCCTGTACGGACTGGAGATTGTTCTTCACCCGATGGTGAATCTCGCGGAAGAGCAGCTGGTTCTCCTCGAGCGCCTCCGCAAGCCGGGCCGAGCGGGCCGTGTCACGCTGCAGCAGGTGCCGGATCCAGCCGCCGGCTGCGATCGAACCGGCGCCGGCCAGCAGCAGAACGGAGATCGCAATGGAGACGTCCTCCCAGAAGGCCTTCATGCCTTCCTTGTAATCCGTGGAACCGATGACGACGAAATCGGTGTTGTCCACGGTCTGATAGGCAACGATGCGGGTCTCCCCATCGACGGGAGATTTTGCGAGGTAGGTTCCTTCCGAAGATTTCGGCAGGTAATCCGTGAACAGAACATATTTGCTCATGTTCACGGGCCCCGGCGCCAGCGGGTAACGCGCGACGAGCTGGCCATCCTTGCGGATGATACTGACGGTGGAATTGGGGCCAAGGTCCACCGCATCCCAGACATCCTTCAGCAGCTCCACCTCGAAGGACAACATGGCCGCGCCGCTGAATTTGCCGGCACGCTCCAGCCTGCGGCTGAAGACAAAGATCTGCCTGCCGCTGAGACGGCTCACCAGAAGACCGGAAACATAGGTCTTCGCACCCTGCTCTACAGCCTGGAAATAGTCGCGGTCGGTGATGTTGATCGGCTTTATCTGTGGGTCCGTCGTGTAGAGGGTGTTTCCCTCACCATCGACGACATAGGCCTTCACCTGACCGGGAAGGTTGGCAACGGCCTCGTTCACATCGCGAGCCGGGGCACTTCCGCCGCTGCCAGGTATCGGCCCCATGGACTCGTCTATACGCTGAAGCGCCTGAAGGGCGAGCGCATTGATCCAGCCGGCATTCGTGGCAACGATCTTCGACGCCGCGATGGCTCGGTCTTCGGTGCGGTGAGTGGCGGAACTCCAGCTTTCACGCAGCCATAGACCGAGAAGAACGAGAAGGGCGAGAAACATCACTGCGATGACGCTGGTCGCAGCCGTCGACACCCTGAGCGGTCTTCTCCCCTCCATGCTCAACCCCCGACGCGCATTCAAGACCGTTGCGATTCACTACATGGAAAAAGAGAGCTTCACCAGTGCACAATTGCCACGTGATATAATTGTACCAAACTCCAACCGGGGGTGCCTCCCTGTGTCAAAGGAAGTGTGCCGCGCCCGCGTGGCGCTGTTTCGTGTCTCGCATGCAATGAAAAAAGCGGCCCGCAGGCCGCTTAGTCTGTTCGTCGAAATGAGAGGCCGGATCAGGTGATCCGGCGGATGCTGTCGGTGATTTCGTCCCAGTCGAACACGCGCTTCCAGTCGTCGCGCATCAGCACCGGCTTGCCGAATTCGATCGCCTTGTTGCAGGCGTCGGAAAACACGCCCGGCGTTTCCTCGAAGATCACGGCGCCGAGCACGTTCATGTGGCCGAGCAGGAAGTCGCGGGCAGCTTCCTTCGGCACGCCCTTCTTCACCACCTCGTCCATGGCTTCGCGCATGACCACCAGCAGCGAGGCGCAGACGGTCTCGGAAAGGCCCGGCTCCAGCAGGGCCATCTGCTCGACGGTGACCCGGTGCGAGCGCATGACGGGTGCCCAGATAACCTTGGCGATCTCTTCACCGAGCGCATAGGCCTCTTCCGGGCCTTGCATCAGCGCCGATACGATGTGCTGCTTGGCAGCGACACCGCCGAAGAAGTCGCGCTTGGCAGCCATGTCCGTCTCGTCGTTGAAGATCGGCGGATGACAGGGATGGGTCACGAAATAGGTGAGGTCCGGGCGCTCCGGCAAGTGGCCGGCAAAGGGTGCCGCGGCGTCGAGTACGATCACCATCGTGCCAGCCTTGAGCTTGTCCTGGATGGAGGACGCGACCTTGCCGATATGCGTGTCGGGTACCGCCAGCACGACAACGTCTGCACCATCGAGTGCCTTGTCGGCATCGACCGCAGAGAGGCCGAGATCGTCCTTGAGCCGTGCCTTGCCCACGTCGGAGACTTCCACATGCCGCACCTCGAAGCGCGAATTCAAGAGGTTCTTGGACAGGCGGTAGCCCATTTTGCCGCCGGCGCCAAAGAGCGCGATGACTGTCATTGCCGATATACTCCCTGAAGTGGCCCGGCAGAATTCCGGGACGGAACAGACCTGGCTCTTGACCGGTCCGATAGGGACGGTCTAAAGCAACTGGTATGACGTGTCAATGAGCACGCCAATTGGATCGATGCGTATGGACTGCGGGCACAGCGGCCATTACCCTATCACCGAGATGGGTGCGGATCAGCCGGCGGAGGAGAAAAAACATGGGCGTTTTGCGGGGTGCACTGATCGGATGCGGCTTCTTCGCCGTCAACCAGATGCATGGCTGGGCAGGCATCGAAGGCGCCGAGATCGTCGCCATTTGCGACCGCGACCCGGAATGCCTGCGCATCGTCGGTGATCAGTTCGGCGTCGCGAGACGCTATCAGGATGCGGAAGCCATGCTGCAGGAAGGCGGCATCGACTTCGTCGACATCTCGACAACCGTCGGCAGTCACCGGGCCCTGGTGGAACTTGCCGCGCGGTATCGGCTGCCCGCCATCTGCCAGAAACCCTTCGCCCCAACGCTTTCCGATGCAAAGGCCATGGTCGCCGCCATGGATGAGGCCGGCGTGCCCCTGATGATCCACGAGAACTTCCGCTGGCAGACGCCGATCATCGCAGCGAAGGCCGTTGTCGACAGCGGCGCGATCGGCAAGCCCTTCTGGGGCCGCGTCTCCTTCCGCTCCGGCTATGACGTGTTTTCCGGCCAGCCCTATCTCGCGACCGGCAAGCGTTTCATAATCGAAGACCTTGGCATCCATTCGCTCGACATCGCGCGCTACCTCTTCGGCGATGCAAGCCGCATGACGGCGCGAACCCGGCGCGTGAACCCCGCCATTGCCGGCGAGGACGTGGCGACCATGCTGCTCGACCACGAATCCGGCCTCACATCCGTCGTCGACGTCAGCTATGCCACGCGGCTGCCGGAAGAGCCGTTCCCGGAGACCTTCCTGGAGGTCGACGGTACGGAAGGTTCGCTGCGTCTCGGCAAGGATTACCGCCTGACGGTTCACGGTCGCACGGGGACCGAGACCCGCGAGGTCGCGCCGAACCTTCTCCCGTGGGCATCGCGCCCCTGGCACAACATCCAGGAAAGCGTCGCACTCATTCAGCAGCACTGGACGGAAAGCCTCGCCGTCGGCCGAGAGCCCGACACCTCGGGCCGCGACAATCTCAAGACCTTCGCGCTCGTCGAGGCCGCCTATCTCAGCGCCGAAACCGGACGTACAGTCGATCTCGCAGAGCTTCTGGGTTGAGTGCCATGTTCACAGACGATGATTGCTTCCGCCTTTTCGGC
>CAMFHT010000333.1 GCA_945952245.1 uncultured Rhizobium sp.
TCCCCCCTTGAGGGGGAGATGTCCGGCCCTTCGACAGGCTCAGGACAGAGGGGGGGTACCATCGCCGACGTCTGCCGTAGGCCAAGGTATCCCCTGCAACATCCACCGTATCCCTTAGCAAAAAAGGGCGCCCCGAAGGACGCCCTTTCATCATTCTCAGAAGCAATCCCTGAACAGCTGCTTCGTGTTCTCCAGCGTCAGAGCAACGGGGTTGCCGCCGGCGCTCGGATCTTCGATGGCCATGGCGGCAAGGTCGTCGATGCGGTCGTTCTTGACGCCGAAGGCGGTGAGGTTTTCCGGCACGCCGAGTTCCGCCCTGAGCGACAGGACATAATCGTAGAAGCCGTCGAAGCCGCCGGAAATGCCGAGATAGGCCGCCGCGCGCGCGATGCGGTCTTCGATCGCATGGCGGTTGAACTTCAGCACCGGCGGCATCACCACCGCATTCGTCATGCCATGATGGGTGTTGTAGACCGCGCCGATCGGGTGCGAGAGCGCGTGGATGGCACCGAGGCCCTTCTGGAAGGCGACGGCGCCCATGGCAGCGGCCGACATCATGTTGGTGCGGGCTTCGATGTCGGACCCGTCCTTATAGGCGCGCGGCAGATATTCCTTCACCAGACGCATGCCTTCCAGCGCAATGCCTTGGCTCATGGGGTGGTAGAAGGGCGAGGAATAGGCTTCGAGGCAGTGCGCAAAGGCATCCATGCCCGTGCCGGCGGTGATGATCTTCGGCATGCCGACGGTGAGTTCCGGATCGCAGATCACGACGCCGGGCAGGAACTTCGGGTGGAAGATGATCTTCTTCACATGGGTCATGGAATTGGTGATGACCGAAGCGCGGCCCACTTCAGAGCCGGTGCCCGCGGTCGTCGGCACGGCGACGATCGGCGCAATGCCTTCCACGGAAGCGCGGGTCCACCAGTCGCCGATGTCCTCGAAATCCCAGACCGGGCGGGTCTGGCCGACCATGAAGGCCACGCACTTGCCGAGATCGAGGCCCGAGCCGCCGCCGAACGCGACGACGCCGTCATGGCCGCCATCGCGATAGGCCTTGATGCCGGCTTCGAGGTTCAGTTCGTTCGGGTTCGGGTCGACATCGGCAAAGAGCGCACGGCCGAGGCCGGCGGCATCGAGAATGTCGAGCGCGCCCTGCGTGATCGGCATGGAGGCAAGGCCGCGGTCGGTGATGAGCAGCGGCTTCTTCATGCCGAGGCTCTTGCAGGCATCGGCCAGTTCCTTGATCCGGCCGGCGCCGAGCTTGACGGCGGTCGGATAGCTCCAGTTAGCAGAAATAGACATCAGAGAGCCTTCTTGAGGTGGTAGGATTTCGGACGGGTGAGGTTCTGGAAGCCCAGCACCGAGAGCGAGCCGCCCTTGCCGGTTTCCTTGACGCCGGTCCAGCAAAGCGCGGGATCGAGATAATCGGCGCGGTTCATGAAGATGGTGCCGGTTTCGATCTCGCGACCGATACGGGCCGCACGGGCCGGATCGTTGGTCCAGAGCGAGGCGGTCAGGCCATAGGGGCTGTCATTCATCAGCGACAGCGCTTCCTCGTCATTCTTCACCTTCATGATGCCGACGACCGGGCCGAAGCTTTCCTCGCGCATCACGCGCATGGAATGGTCGACATTGACGAGGATCTGCGGGGCGAGATAGGCGCCGCCATCATCCTGCGGGAAGAGCTTGGCATCGACGAGCGGCTTGGCGCCAGCGGCAATGGCTTCCGCCGTCTGGGCGCGCACGGTTGCAGCAAAGCGCTTGTTCGCCATCGGCCCGAGGGTGGTTTCCTGCTCCAGCGGATTGCCAAGCTTGTAGGCCGAAACGAAGGCCACGGCCTTTTCCACGAAGGCATCATAGAGCTTTTCGTTCACATAGACGCGCTCGATGCCGCAGCAGCACTGTCCGGAATTGAAGAAGGCGCCATCCATCAGCGTGTCGACGGCGGCGTCGAGATTGGCGTCCTCCATCACATAGCCCGGATCCTTGCCGCCGAGCTCGAGGCCGATGCCCGCAAAGGTGCCGGCAGCGGCACGCTCGATGGCGCGACCGCCCTCGACCGAACCGGTGAAGTTGATGAAGTTGAAATTGCCGTCCGCAATCAGCGCGGAGGTGACGTCATGGGTGAGGAACACATTGACGAAGACATCGTCGGGAACGCCCGCTTCCACGAAGGCGCGGACCATGCGCTCGCCGACCAGCAGCGTCTGCGCGGCATGCTTGATGACGACGGTGTTGCCCGCCATCAGCGCCGGCGCAATCGTGTTGATCGCGGTCATGTAGGGATAGTTCCAGGGCGCGATGACGAAGACGACGCCATGCGGCTCGCGCTCGATGCGGCGTTCGAAGGCGGCGCTCTCCTCGATGACCAGCGGCTTCAGGCTGTCGGCGGCAATGGAGGCGACGTAGTTGGAGCGCTCGTTGAAGCCGCGGAATTCGCCGCCATAGCGCACGGGACGACCCATCTGCCAGGCGATCTCCGGCACGACCTCGTCCGCCATCTCGTTCAGGCGCGCAACGCCCTTCATGACGAGCTGCACGCGCTCTTCGAGCGGCCGCCGCGCCCAGGCCTTCTGCGCCTTCCGGGCACGGGCCACTTCCGCCTTGGCCGCATCGAAGCTCATCGCCTCGCGCTCGGCATAGACTTCCCCGTTCACGGGGGAGATACATTGAATCATCGTCATCATCATGCTCCTCATTCAGCAGGCCAGCACATGCACGTGCCCGGCCGCTCCGTAGGCCAGAATGGCCTTGTCTCGTGTCACGATCGCCAGGTCCCGCTCCCGGGCCGTGGCGATCAGAATGCGATCGAAGGGATCTTTGTGCACAGGAAAAGGCAGAAAACAGCTCTTGATCAGAATGTCAGCCGTCAGCGGCAATTCCTCCAGCCCCCTCGTCGCACAAAACTCCTCGTACCAGACTTGAACCGGTTTCGTTTCCGCCAATCTCCGGCGTGCCGTCAGCATTCCGAGTTCGAGTGCCGTGATGGGCGAAATGCACAGCGGGCGCCCGTCCTCGTACGCATCACTCATCGCCGCCGCCGTTACGGGATCGACGGGATCGTTCCGCGTCATCCAGATGACGGCGCAAGTATCCAGAAGAAAGCCTCTACTTATCATCGAAGAGGCTCAAATCGATATCGTCATCCGTCACCAGCGATTCCGTGAGGTCCACGCCCGGCATGACGAATATCGTCCCCTTCATGCAGCCGAAGATCGGGTGGCGATAGGGATCTTTCGCATCCTTGGTCGTGGCGGGTTTTGCGACGCCATCTGCCGCCTCATACCCCGCCTGCTCCACCTCCCCGAACCCTCCGCCTGCCGAACCGCGGTGTGTTGCGATTTCCGCAATCGATACACCGAGAAAGGCAGCGATCCGATCCTGCTCGTCAGCGGACATGCTGCGCTGGCCATTGAGCAGTCGCGACGCCGCACTCGCATCCATCCCGATGACCTCTGCGAAGCGCCGGAGCGAATAGCCCTTCACCTTCAACTGGTTGAAGAACCGTTCGCTGTCGATCGGAAACTTCTGCGCCATGACACGCCCTCCATTTCAGGACATGCTAACGGATCGTTGCGATTTGGTCAACGAAAGCGGCCGGAACCGCAATAATCACGCCCGCTCGAAGCCGCGCGCCACCTCCCAGTCCGTGATCCGGCGATCATATTCTTCCTGTTCCCATTCCGCCGCGCGGACATAGTGATCGACCACGTCGTCGCCGAAGGCGGCGCGCAGCGTGGCGGACTTGTTCAGTTCTTCCGCAGCATGGCGCAGCGTGCGGGGGATCTCGCGGATGCCCTTGCCGCCATAGGCGTCGCCCTCGAACTGCGGTTCCAGCTCCATCTTCTTCTCGATGCCGTCGATGCCGGCGGCCAGAAGGGCGGCCATGGCGAGGTAGGGGTTGAGGTCCGAGCCGCCGACGCGGCATTCGATGCGGATGCCCTTGGTGCCTTCGCCGCAGAGGCGGTAGCCGGCAGTGCGATTGTCCTTGGACCAGATCGCCTTGGTCGGCGCAAAGGTGCCGGCCATGAAGCGCTTGTAAGAATTGATGTAGGGCGCGAGGAAATAGGTGATCTCGCTGGCATGGCTGAGCAGGCCGGCCACGTAGTTCTTCATCAGGTCGGACATGCCGTACTTGGCGTCCTTGTCGAAGAACAGCGGCTTGCCGTCCAGGCTCCAGAGCGACTGGTGGATGTGCGAGGAGGAGCCGGCGGCGTTGTAGTTCCACTTGGCGAGGAAGGTGATGGCCTTGCCGCGCGCCCAGGCGATTTCCTTGCAGCCGTTCTTGATGATCGAATGCCGGTCGGCCATGGTCAGCGCTTCGGCATAACGGACGTTGATTTCCTCCTGGC
This sequence comes from uncultured Rhizobium sp., assembly GCA_945952245.1. GTDB lineage: Bacteria > Pseudomonadota > Alphaproteobacteria > Rhizobiales > Rhizobiaceae > Gellertiella. The sequence goes on from CAMFHT010000333.1 coordinate 4,353, forward strand.
CGGCGGAAGCCTCACCCTTGGAATTCTCGACCGGGATGCCCGCACCCTGCAGACCCTTGCGGATCGCGCGCATCACGTCCTCTTCCTTCGTCGTCTGGAAGATGTGGTAGTCTTCGTTGTAGCCCGATGCGAGGTGAAGATCGCGGTAGCCGGAAAGGCGCGCATCCTCGTAAGTCTGGTCGAACAGGAAGAATTCGAGCTCGGAGGCCATGAAGGCCTTCATGCCCATGGCTTCGAGCCGCTTCACCTGCTTCTTGAGGAT
>CAMFHT010000334.1 GCA_945952245.1 uncultured Rhizobium sp.
GCTCTGAAGACGCGGCCACATCTGCTCTGGCGGTCGCGATATCATAACGATGGAACCCGTAAGTCGCCGCAACCCGGTGGGAACTACCGCTGGCAGCGTCGCCGCGCGAGCGATGCTCAGGAGGCAGCATGATGCGTGGCGCGGCTGACCGTTCTAGCCTTTGTCATCCGGATTTTCACCGGCAGGATCAGCTTCCGCTCTCGATCCCGGCTGTCCGGCCTTCTTGCCGCTCCACCCCTGAAGCATCGGCGATGTGCGGGGGGCGCACAACGTCCAAAGTGGCGGAGGAATTTGGCGGTCGAAACCCCTTTACCCCTTCTTTGCAGTCGTCCCACGACAGCCTTGACAGCCTGCTCATCTTCGCTGCGGTCGCAGCATCTCTGGCGCTTGGCGCCTTCTCGTTCCTGTTCGATGAGCTGAGGTTCTAACCACTCATGGCGAACCTCCACAACATCGACGATCGCCAGCGCTTGATGATGAGCGCTTGCTACCTCTCTGTCCGCGAGCATTTCAGCCATCTGGCGATCCGAGACATCATCGATCCGCCGCATGGAATGTTCGATGCGTTGCTCGCGCGACAGGTGGCAATCACGCTGATGCGGGATGAGTTCTGTGTTCCCCGTCGGCGGATTGCGACCATGCTCGGGCGCCAGCGCACGCGCGTCTCCTTCATCATGCAAACGGTCACCAACCGGCGCGAGTGCCCGGTCTTCGACATCGCGTACGGGCGCATGGGGACCAGGGCGCGAGAAATTTTCAATCGAGAAGTCAGAAAGGCTGCCGCGTAATGGCGAAGTTCCTTCGTATCCCCGTGTCCAGCATCCATATCGGCGAGCGGCAGCGCCCGATTGATGAGGAGCACGCGCTGGCTCTTGCGGCCTCGATGGATGATAGCGCCCTGATAAACCCCATTACAGTGCGCTCTACGCCCAACCAGAACGGTGGCAAAACGCCCTTTACGCTGGTCGCAGGTGGTCACCGTCATTGGGGAGCAAATCACCTGGGGTGGGCCGAGATCGATGCCATGATGGTCGCGGCTGATGCGACTGAAGCAGTCCTCATCGAGATCGCGGAGAACATCTTCCGCAACGACCTTACGGCTCTCAACCGCGCGCTGTTCGTTGCCAAGTATCGCGAGACTTGGGAAGAGCTGCATGGCGATATCGTCCGCGGCCGCCCGAAAAAGGGTAACGATTACCCAATTTTTTCAGCGCCTGGCCGAGAACTTTCGAAGCGGGTTCAGAAGCGCCTTGGTATTGGCCATGAAACCTACAAGCTGATCAACCGCATCGCTGTGCACCTGCACCCGGATCTTCGCCAGGCGCTGCGCGGCACCGAGATCGAGGATGATCAGTCGAAGCTGCTCAAGCTCGCGAAACTTGATGTAGAGCTGCAGGTCAAAGTCGCAGCCATGATGCGCGAGGGTGCTGACTTCAAAGCCGTCATGGCTCGGATCAATCCCAAGCCTACACCGCCCGCAGTTGACCCGCAGGCTGTCCTATACGAGCGGCTGTCCTCCCTTTGGTCCGATGCTGATCACGCAACGCGCAGGCGCTTCCTCGATGAAGTGGTTGGCGCCGACGACTGGTCACTTCTGGGGAGTGCCGCATGATCACCGATCCTGACCAGATGGATTTCTTTGCCGAGCCGGTCTTCCCGGTGCGTGAGGCTCTGCCGCAGATCGACCTGGACCGGTTCCGGGCAAAGATCAAACGCGCCATGTCGCGCGCTATTCGCGAGTGCCCGCATAGCCGGCCCGTGATCGCGGCGCGCATGGCGCAATATCTCGGCTTGCCGAGCGTAAGCCGCGCGTCACTGGATGCCTATACGGCCGAAAGCAAAGCCACGCACGATATCTCGCTCATCCGCTTTACCGCCTTTGTCCATGCGACCGGCGCACTCTGGCTCTGGGATGAGGTCGCGTCCGTCCAGGGCGTCACTGTTCTGATTGGCGACGAGGCTCGCCTTGCCGAGCTAGCCCGCCTTCAGCAAGAGCGCCGCCACATCGAGAGTGAGATCCGGCGCCAGCGCATGCGGCCCGTCGAGATCAAGCGGGGACGATGATGGCGGGGAAGATCAGCATCATTGGCCAGATTGCAGAGATCGAGCGTGACATCGCTGAGCGCCAGAAGCTCTATCCGCGCCTCGTCCGCGAGGGGCGGATGCGTCAGGAGGAAGCGACCATGCTCATGGAGCGCGCGCTAGCGATCCGTCAAACGCTGTTCTTCTGCAAAGAACACGAAGGCGACATCCGCGAATTTATCGCAGCCAAGAAGGCCGGGGGGCATTCATGAGCGTCATCACTTTTATCCTTCTGATCTTGCTAGCGGCCAATGTGGGGTCGTTTAGCATCCTCTGGAGGACGAACGACATCCAGAGTGCATCGCTGTTTGCGGGGCTTTGCGGAGCTATCATTGTCGGCGCGATGATCTTCGGGAGCGCTCAATGAAAGAGTGGTTCACGATCGCTGAATTGGAAGCAGCGGCCCTTCCTGATTTGCCCGGCACAGCACGAGGTATCCGCAAGTTGGCCGAGCGTGAAGGATGGGATCTCGCGTCCAACTGCCGACGCACCGGAGCGAGTGGGGCGACTGAATATCATTATCGCCTGCTTCCGACTGAAGCACGCTTGAAGCTGGTATTTCTGCATACCTTCCACGAACCGGCGCGAGCAGAAAAGGAGCGTTCGAAGCAACTTTGGCAGCGCTTCGAACGGCTGACTGACAGCCAGCGAGAAACCTGCCAGTTTCGTCTGCAGGTGCTCCTCGATGCCGACATGCTGCGGCAGGCCGGCCTGACCGGGGCGAAGATCCTCGACGAGATCAAGCGCCGTTACCAGGTGGGGAAATCAGCCTTGTACGAGTGGCGCGGCATGCTTGTCGGCATTGCTCGAGAAGACTGGCTGCCGGCACTGGCCCCGTCGAATGTCAATTTTGCGAACGGCCTCGTGATCGAGGTTGCGGAATGCCATCCCCGTGCCTGGGAACATCTATGTTCCGATTTCCTCCGCGCCGGCGAACCGAAGTTCTCACCCTGCTATCGGCGGATGACCGAAGAAGCAGAGAAGCAGGGCTGGTCGCCAATCCCTTCAGAGCGCACGCTCCGCCGCCGTATGGATGCCGAGTTTCCGCCAGCTGTCCAGGCTCTCGCTCGCAAGGGCAGGGAGGATGCCCGCCGGATGTTCCCGGCCCAGCGTCGCGACAAGCGCATGTTGCACGCCATGGAGATGGTCAATACGGACGGCCACGTGCTCGATCTGCGCATCATTGCGCCTTGGTCGAAAGATCCAATCCGCGTCACGTTGCTAGGCATCCAGGATGTATATTCCGGGAAGATCCTGTCCTGGCGCCTCTGTGAGGCGGAGACCTGGGAAGCTGTCCGCTCGGCGATCGGGGATATGGTCGAGGCCCATGGCATCCCCGCACACATCTTCATGGACAACGGCAAGGCGTTCTCGTCGAAGAAGATCTCCGGTGGCGCGAAGTTCCGCAATCGGTTCAAGATCCGCGAGGATGAAATCGGCGGACTGCTCACAGCACTCGGCGTTGAGGTGCATTTCACAACGCCTTACCGAGGTCAGGCAAAGCCGATCGAGCGTGCATGGAAGGATCTGGCGCAAGAGATTGCGCTCCATCCGAGCATGGACGGCGCCTATACCGGCTCAAACCCTCAGGCCAAGCCGCACAATTACGGCACCCGCGCTGTTCCACTCGAAGAGGTTCACGCACTTGTTGCGAACCGGATCGCCGAGCACAATGCCCGCACCGGCCGCTCGTCACGCGTCGCCGCCGGTCGATCCTTTGATGAGACCTTTGCTGAGAGCTATGCCGCCAATAGCCAGCTGATCCGGAGCCCAACCGTCGAGCAGCGCTCGCTCTGGCTGATGGCGGTCGATCAGCGGTCTGCGCGCAAGCCGGACGGTCACATCGAGTACCAGGGCAACCGATATTGGGCTCTGCCGCTGCATAACTGGATCGGCAAGAAGGTTACCTTCCGCTTCGATCCCGATCGCCTCCACGATCCGCTCAAGGTCTATGACCCACAGGGCCGCTTGATCTGCGACGCTGATTGCATTGCCGATGCCGGCTTCGCCTCGATGGCTGACGCCCGCGCACATGCCAAAAGCGAAAAGGAGTACATGGCCGCGACACGCGCCTTCCTCTCCGCTCGCCAGCTGCTCGCGCCGAAGACTCTTGGCCAGGTGGCGCTCGGGGAGACACCGAAGCCAAAGGAGCCACAGCGCCCGGTCGTTCGGCGGATCGCTACCTCCGGCGCCGCCCGCAAGATCGAAGTCGATCGCGACGCGATGAGCCAAGACGAATTCAACGAACGCTTCAGTGCCGGCATGGGCCGGCTCTCCGCGAATGTTGTCAGTTTTCCCGCTCCGCGCGGGAAGCGGTAGGCGCTTTGTATCGGGTGCGTCTGCCTGGAATGCCGGCTTCGGCCGGAGCAATGAACCGAGAGTGTAGTGCGTGCGGTTCCAAAAAAACGGGCGGGGAGATCCCCGCCCAAAGCGGCCCCTAAGGGCTCTGTCTAAAGGAACCTTGTAAATGAGCATTAAGACGAACACAACAGCCTGGGAT
>CAMFHT010000335.1 GCA_945952245.1 uncultured Rhizobium sp.
GGGATCAGTAGGTCTGGCCGGCGAGCATCTGGATGTGCTCGACGATCGGCCCGAGTGCCAGCGCCGGGAAGAATTGCAGCCCGCCCATGATGAGGATGATGGCGGCAAGCAGCCCGACGAAGAGCGGCGTGTTGGTGGCGAAGGTGCCCGCGGAAGCGGCGATCTTCGGCTTGGCGGCAAGCGATCCGGCGATCGCCATGACCGGCACGGCATAGGCGAAGCGTCCGAGCAGCATGGAGATGCCGAGCGTGGTGTTGTACCAGGGCGTGTTGGCGGAAAGGCCGCCGAAAGCCGAGCCGTTATTGGCCGTGGCCGAGGTATAGGCGTAGAGGATTTCCGAGAGCCCGTGCGGCCCGGAGCCGCTCAGCGAGGCGAGCGCCACAGGCAGGATGGCGGAGATCGCGCTGAAGCCCAGGATCGACAGCGGCAGGATGAGGATGGCGAGCATGGAGAGCTTCATCTCGCGGCTCTCGATCTTCTTGCCGAGCAGTTCCGGCGTGCGTCCGACCATCAGGCCTGCGACGAAGACGGAGAGAATGGCGAAGACCAGCATGCCGTAGAGACCGGACCCGACACCGCCGGGCAGCACCTCGCCGAGCTGCATGAAGAACATTGGCACGAGGCCGCCGAGCCCGGTGAAGGAGCCGTGCATGCCGTTCACGCCGCCATCGGAAATGCCGGTCGTGACCGCGGCATAGGCCGCCGTCATGGCCTGGCCGAAACGCACTTCCTTGCCTTCCATGTTGCCGAGCGCGGGATCGACGCCCAGCGCCGCATGGATCGGATTGCCGGCACTTTCGGCATGGTAGACGATGCCGGTGCCGACGATCAGGAAGAGCAGGATCGTGGCGATGAAGGCCCAGCCCTGCTTACGGTCACCCACCATCTTGCCGAAGGTATAGAAGAGCGCCGTGGTGACGCAGAGCATGGAGAGGATGTTCAGATAGTTCGAAAACGCGTTCGGGTTCTCGAAGGGGTGAGCGGCATTGACGTTCAGGAAGCCGCCGCCATTGGTGCCGAGCTGCTTGATCGCCTCCTGGCTCGCGATCGGGCCCATGGCGAGCGTCTGCTGCGCGCCTTCGAGCGTGGTGACGACGGAGGAAGCATTGAGCGTCTGCGGCAGGCCGAGCGCCACGAAGGCGAGCGCGACGACGACCGCGAGCGGCAGCAGCACGTAGAGCGTGGCGCGGGTCATGTCGGTCCAGAAATTGCCAAGCGTTACGGCCGAACCACGGGCGAAGGCACGGGTAAAGGCAATCGCGATCGCCATGCCGGTCGAGGCAGAAAGGAAGTTCTGCACCGTCAGCCCGGCCATCTGGCTGAAATGGCTGAGCGTCGTTTCGCCGCCATAGGCCTGCCAATTGGTGTTGGTGACGAAGCTCACCGCCGTGTTGAAGGCGAGATCGGGCGCCATGCCGCCGAAGCCCTGCGGGTTGAACGGCAGGAAGCCCTGAAGCCGCAGCATGGCGTAGAGCAGCAGGAAGCCGGCGAGATTGAAGGCGAGCATGGACAGCGCATAGGCAAGCCAGCCCTGTTCCTTGTCAGGCTTTACCCCGGCAATGGCATAGAAGCCGCGCTCGACGGGGCCGAGGACGGGCGTGAGGAAAGTCCGCTCGCCTTCGAAGAGGCGGGCCATGAAGAGGCCGAGCGGCTTGACCGTGACAAGCGCAAGCGAAAACAGGAGGGCTATCTGCAGCCATCCGAGAATGGTCATGGGAAGTACTCCGGAAAGGATCAGAAGCGCTCTGGATAGAGAAGGGTGATCACCAGATAGACGCCGAGCGCCAGCGATACGGTGAGGCCGATGAGGGTTTCCGCCATGGCTCAGGCTCCGATGCGGTTGAGCCAGTAGGCGTAGAGCGCGAAAAAGACGAAGGCGCCGCCGCCGAGAAGGAGGAAGGTGAGGTCGTGCATGGGAAGTCTCCAAGTGTGTTCGGAGGCTTCAAAATCGTCCTTTGCGCATAAGGCTTCGATGGGGAAGACGGGCCGCTGGCATAAAGATTCGGTAAAGATGCACTTCAAGCCGTCATGCGATATGACCGGGCCGCGCAGCCTCAGCGCTCTCGGCTCTCCAGCCGTCTCCTCTCGGCGATTGCGAGCAACCACCAGCTGGCCATGGGATATCCATGCCGGACGCGTCTCTGGCAAATGTCCCCGATCCTCAGCGTCAGTTCAGCCTGCTCGCCGCGTTTCGACTTGCAGATATCGAGTGACCGTTCGAGCTTCGGAACTGCACAGGCCCGTCGTGTTGATATCGTCCACTCGGACCGGACCTTGTCGACGAGCGAACGCTTGCGGGCAGGCTTCAGAGCCGTTTCGACAGAACATCCTTTGTCATTGGCTTGTCCAGCGACAGGTCGGCGACGATCCGCTTAGCTTGGCATTCTCCTTTCCTCAGGCCCGGTTAGCGCTGGCGATTCCGCCAATGTGTCTCCCTCTCCCAGTCCCCGGCCATGATGCAGCCGTAGGGAATGACCTCGTCGACGATCTCGGCCAATCCGAATTCGCCGATGTGTGCGCGTACGCTTGCGGCGGATTTGTAGGCGCTGGGCAGCTCGGACAGGTCAGGAGCGCCGCAGAAGAAGCGGATGTCCAGGCCCGCCGTTTCCCTGGCGAGAATATCGGCGATGTGCTCCGGCTTCAGGCCTCGTCTGTCGACACCATATGCCTCTGCAAGCCCACTGAGATGGGTGCTGCGTGAAATGTTTCGTCCTGCTCCGTGGGGCGAAAAGCCGATGCCGTGGGCGGCATTCAGACCACGCACGACGAGGATCGGCTGTGCCATGTTGAGCGGTATCAGGGTAAGCGCCGTTGCATCCTCCGCCCAGCCGTCGAAGGCTGGAGTGGCGCCCTTTGCGTGATAGAAAAGTCCGTCCGACTTCCGGAAAACGAAGTTGTGCTCGTTCCAGAACCGGTCGGAAATCCGGGCTGAGAGCCGTTCCGCCGCCATGTCATGGATGACGGCATGGTTTTCCCGCGTCCAGTGCCGCACGGCCTGGAGTGCTGCCCAATAGCGCTCGCCTTCCTTGCTCTCCACCGGTATCCACGCGTTTTCGGGCAGCGTCTCGGGCGAGAGTTCCTCCCGGAAGCGGTTTGCCACCTTCACGCCCTGCGAATAGAGCCGTGCGCCGGGTGCCCGCGAACCGTGATGGGTGACGAGCGCGGTCTCGCCAATCGACTTCATCATGCCGACGAAGGCGAAATGATTGCCGTCGCCCTGCGTCCCGAAATGTTCGATGGCTGCCGAAAGCGCGCCTTCCCGCAGGAAGGGGTTGGCCTGAAAGGCAGACATCACTTCGTCCGACGGCTTTATCCCGGCTCCTGACATCCGCCCGCCGGGCCCAAAGTGCGTGACCTGGTGGACCGCATCGAGCAGCGCCTTCGGATCCGTGCGAGGAAATATCGATATTGCCATGGAGCAGCAGATGTCGGCCGAATGCATGCCGGGATGGATGGCCTGCGAAGCGACGACGCCACCGACCGGCACGGTGCCGACGGGGCCGGTGGGGCAGGCATCAGGCATGATCGCGGCGGCGCGCACGACGGGCGTCCGCACCAGCGCCCGCATCGTCTGCTGCACTTTCTCGACGTTATCCACTTCGAAGGGGGTCTCGGCGCGAATATTCGAGAAGATCTGGATTTCGCCTTCTGCGCGCAGTGGCGCTCCCGGACCCGGAAGATGGGCGAACGCTGCCGCAATCGCTGCTTCTCTGGAACCACCCTCGCTCAGGATGCGGTTAGCCGCCTTGAGGGCCGAGCCGAACCACTTGCCCTGCCGTATACCCGCATCAATGAGGTCCTGACCTGTGATCATGAAAACGGCCTATCTGCTTGTCGAAAAACGCCGGTGTGCTCAGGGGCCCGCGAGGCGAGCGCCTCCAAGGTCACGTTCAGTTAGTATATAATGATGTAATGAAAGGCGCGCAATGCGAGTGCTCACGTGTGGAAACCGTTACACCCGGCCACACGGTCTTGATGGCGCAGGCAAAGCGCCGGCCAGGTCCGCGCCGTCACAGGGACCGGTCCGACCGGTTTACTGATGCTGGATCACGCTCAGGCCGCCATCGACGGTCAGGCACGCCGCGTTGAGGAAGCGGCACTCGTCCGAGATCATGAAGACGGCGGCGAGGGCTATTTCCTCGACGGAGGCGATGCGACCCTGCGGGTGCAGCTTCATGGTTTCGGCCTTGGCCGCTTCCGGGTCCGGGAAACTGTTCCAGTAGTCGATCACCTTCTGGGTCTCGACATAGCCGGGCGCCAGCGCATTCACCCGGATGCCGCGATCAGCATATTCGATGCCGAGCGATTTCGTCATTCCGAGCAAAGCGTGCTTTGCGAGCGGGTAGGGGAAGGTGTGGGGAATGATCGTGAAGGCATGGGTCGAGGCAATGTTGAGGATCGCCCCGCCGCCCGTTTCGATCATGCCCGGCAATACGGCGCGGCAGCAGTTCCAAGCGCCCTTGAGGTTGATGTCGAAGCAGCGGTCCCAGTCTTCGTCTCGGATCGAGAGCGGCTCGGAGGAGAGGTTGACGCCTGCATTGTTGCTGAGCGCGTTTGGCTGGCCGATCGCTGCGGC
>CAMFHT010000336.1 GCA_945952245.1 uncultured Rhizobium sp.
TCTCCCGACAGGCTGAGGTCAGCGACGAACGTCCTGGCGAGCGTGACGAAAGACGTCGGCTCGCTGGCAAAGCACTTCGCCAAGCAGAAGCTGGCTGCCGGGCAATTCGTCGCGCAATCCGTTTGCTTGTCCGTCGGCTTGGGGCAGCAAGGCATATCTGCCTGCATTGCCGCCATTTCTTCGCTATCCATCCGGACGTAGCCAGCCTTCGCCGGCGTCACCAAGGCAGCCAGCATCGTGGCCGTGACGAACAGGCCCAAGACCAGGACGTGAATGAGAAGCCGGAACTTCATAACGTCAATTCTGCCATGGTGGCGGGGTTCGCAAAAGGGCGAGAACTGCGGCTGTTTGACCGGGATCAAGCAAATCGCTGCTTCGTGATCTCACTCTTGGCCCTTCAGCATCCGGCGCAGGATGTGATCGCGCCGATAGAAATGGTGCCACAGCGCCGCGGCAACATGGATCAGAGCTAGCACCAACAGCGCCCAGTTGAGTAACCGGTGCAACGGCGCTGCACGAAAGCTGAGATACATCGCAACAGTGCCCGTGAACGGCAAGAGCAGCAGCAGGCCATAGAGAGCGACATGAGCGCCTGTCGCAGCCCATCGTTCGAGCGGCGACAAGCCTTCGAGTGACGGGCGGCCATAGATGTAGCGCAGCGCAATTTGGGTCAGCGCCAGCCCCATGACCAGCCAGCCCACCCAGGCATGAACCTGATGCAAAAAAAGATCGAATGGGTCGGGCCTTGTGAAGCCATGCGCCATATGAGTGCGTTGGATCGCCCAAGATGTCGGCACCTGAGCGATGCACAGCACCGGCACGCTCCAGTGGATCCAGCGTTGATAAACACCAAACGACTTGCCCGAGCTGACCTTGGGAATAAACACGCTTTGCAACAAACTCACGATTCAGATCCGCGCATTACCAGCCGGTGGCGCCGCCCGTCAGCAGACGCCCGAAACCAAGCCCTGAATCACATTCAATCCCGACAAGCGTTAAGCACCGCCCTACCGGAGCGACACAGTTCTCAGACGGATCGCGTTGCCGATCACGCTGACCGAGGACAGCGCCATCGCGGCCGCCGCGATGATCGGCGACAGCAGGATCCCGAAGAACGGGAAGAGCACTCCCGCCGCCACCGGCACGCCGAGCGCATTGTAGATGAAGGCGAAGAACAGGTTCTGTCGGATGTTGCGCATTACGGCCTGCGACAGCCGCCGCGCCCGCACGATTCCGGTCAGGTCGCCTTTCAGCAGGGTTACCCCCGCGCTTTCCATCGCCACATCGGTGCCCGTGCCCATGGCGATGCCAACATCCGCCGCCGCCAGCGCCGGCGCATCGTTGACGCCGTCGCCCGCCATGGCGACCACCCTGCCGTCTGCCTTGTAACGCTGGACCACGGCACTCTTCTGGTCGGGCAGAACCTCGGCCTCGACCTCGTCGATTCCCAGCCGCCTGGCGACTGCCTTCGCGGTCGTCCAATTGTCGCCGGTGAGCATCACCACCCGGATGCCTTCCGCCCTGAGCCCGGAGAGTGCCTCCGGCGTCGAACTCTTGACCGGATCGGCAATGGCGATGGCACCCGCCACCTTCCCGCCTATCCCGGCGAAGATCACCGTGGCGCCGTCCTCACGCAACTCGTCCGCTTGCTTTGCCAGGGGGACGGGATCGATGCCATGCTCGGTCAGGAAGGCTGCGTTGCCGAGCACGACGCGCCGTCCCTCGACGACACCCAACGCTCCCTTGCCGGTGGGTGAGTCGAAATCGGCGACCGGCGCGGTGGCGATACCCTGTTTGTCGGCGGCCGCGACGATGGCCAGCGCCAACGGATGCTCGCTTGCCCGTTCCACGCTGGCCGACAGGCGCAGGATTTCGGCTTCGGCGAAGCCCGGAGCCGGAATCACGGCAGTCACGGACGGCTTGCCCTCGGTGAGGGTGCCGGTCTTGTCGACCACCAAGGTGTCGACCTTCTCCATGTGTTCCAGGGCCTCGGCATTCTTGATCAGAACGCCCGCCTGAGCGCCGCGGCCGACCCCGACCATGATGGACATCGGCGTGGCGAGACCGAGCGCGCAGGGGCAGGCGATGATGAGCACCGCCACGGCCGCAACGAGGCCGTAGGAGAACCGCGGCTCGGGACCCCAGACTGCCCATGCGATGAAGGCGAGCGCCGCGACGCCGATGACCGCGGGCACAAAGTAGCCCGAGACGTGGTCAGCCAATCGCTGGATCGGGGCGCGGCTGCGCTGGGCCTCCGCCACGAGTTGGACGATCCGCGACAACATCGTGTCGTGCCCAACCTTCTGCGCCTCGATCACGAGGCCGCCGGACTGGTTCATCGTGCCGCCGATGGCCGCGGCCCCGACCTCCTTGGTAATCGGCATCGACTCGCCTGTGACCATCGACTCGTCGACCGCGCTGCGTCCCTCGATGACGACGCCATCGACCGGGACCTTCTCACCCGGCCGCACCCTCAGGCGGTCGCCGACCTGCACGGTGTCGAGCTGGACTTCCTGCTCGGTGCCGTCGGACATGATCCTGCGGGCCGTCTTCGGCGCGAGGTCGAGCAGGGCGCGAATGGCTCCGCTGGTGCTCTCCCGCGCCCGCAATTCGAGCACCTGCCCGAGCAGGACGAGAACCGTGATGACGGAAGCCGCTTCGAAGTACACGGCCACCGAGCCGTCATGGCCGCGGAACGCGGCCGGGAAGATCCCCGGCGCCAGCGTCGCCGCCATGCTGTAGACCCAGGCCACCCCCGTGCCCATGGCGATGAGCGTGAACATGTTGAGGTTGCGCGAGACCAGCGACTGCCAGCCGCGCTCGAAGAACGGCCGACCAGCCCACAGCACGACCGGCGTCGCGAGCAGCATCTGGATCCAGTTCGAGGTCTGCTGGCCGACATAGTGGCCCAGACCCGTCAGGTGCCCACCCATTTCCAGCACGACCACCGGCAGGGAGAGCGCGAGTCCGATCCAGAACCGGCGCGTCATGTCGACCAGTTCGTGGCTGGGGCCGGTCTCGGTCGTCGCGAGCACCGGTTCGAGCGCCATTCCGCAGATCGGGCAGGAGCCTGGTCCCACCTGTCTGATCTGGGGGTGCATCGGGCAGGTGTAGATCGTGCCTTCCGGCACGGGTTCCGCCTTGCGAGCCGCCGCCGGCTCGACGTATTTGGCGGGCTCCGCCATGAATTTCGACTGACAGCCAGAGGAGCAGAAGTAATACGGCTTGCCTTCGTACTGCGCCCGGTGCGCGGTTGCGTGCGGGTCGACCGTCATCCCGCAGACCGGGTCCTCCACACTCTCTCCTCCGCCGTGAAAATGGCCGTCGTGGTGGTGCGAATGGTCATCGTGCCGGTGACCGCGGTGATGCTGATGATCTGCCATGGCTCGCCGCTTTGCTCTCCTGCCCCTTTGCCTTGCCAATGCATGAGCGGCCGGCGAGTTCACGTCGGCCGCTCGCTCTCAGCCCACGCGGTCCAGACTGGGGGTGTATCCAGCGCCCGTCACGATCGATTTGATAGCGGAGAAATCGGCCGCGCCCACGACGCTGACGAGCTTCGAAGCCGGGTCGGCGGTGACTGCGGTTCCCGGCAATTGATCCTCAATGGCCTTCTTGATCGTGCCGGCGCAATGTCCGCAGGTCATGTCCTCGACGCGAAAGCTGATCGCGCCTTCAGAAGTGGTCGCCTTGGCGGCAGTACCCGAATGTTGCTGGCAGGAGCACATAGCTGCAAATGTCCCTAGCTTGACGATTATGTCAGCCTGCACCTTCCCATCGAGGGAAGGTCAAGTGCATCTCGGCGTGAGACGGTTCTTCCAGCGAAAATAGGCGGCTGAGTCCAGCGCACCAATCCCTTGTCCGAGAGGACAATACCGGTGCCGTCGGGCCATGTTATCGTGCTCCAGGGGGCTGACCAATTCCTGCGTTGGAGAGCGTTGTGAGCGATATCGTTCATCCAGCAGCAGCTTCGACGCACTTGCCATCATTCTTGACCGGTCCCGGTGAAACGGACTGGCTCATGATTGCGGTGGGCATATCCTTGGTCATTTTCACGCTGGCTACGGGCATCTTATATTTGCGCCTGCACGCCCTTCCCGACCGAATTGCGCACAACAAGATTCAGCTTCAGGTCGTCTGTGTGTTGGGGTTGCTGGCGATGTTCACGCACATGCATATTTTTTGGATTGCAGGCCTCCTTCTGGCGTTTGTGGATATTCCGGACTTGATCGGCCCCATCAAACGCATCGTCGCGGCAACCGAGGTGATTGCTGGCGCGTCGATAAATCACCCCAAATGACGCAGGCTGCTCGCCGACGCGGAGCGCGGCCCCTGTTCCGAATGGGAGGATCGCCGATCGAGCACGGTCTGCCCTGTGTTCCCGGCTCGATCAGTGCAGGATCTGGGAGAGGAAGAGCTTGGTGCGCTCATGCTGCGGGTTATTGAAGAACTCGTTCGGTTCGTTGACCTCGACGATCTGGCCGGCATCCATGAAGATGACGCGGTCGGCGACCTGACGCGCGAAGCCCATCTCGTGGGTGACGCAGAGCATGGTCATGCCCTCCTCCGCCAGCG
>CAMFHT010000337.1 GCA_945952245.1 uncultured Rhizobium sp.
GCCTGATTGCGCGTAAGGCCGATGTCGCGGAGTTCGTGTGACGTCAGCCGTTCGAGCGCACGCCGGCTCCGCCGCACTTCGTGTCGACGCCTGAGCCAGAGGATCAGCTGACGCGGTACCAGGCTGCATGCGGCAAGCAGCTTTCGACCGAACAATTGCTTGTGGCCTGAGGCAATCGATACAATAGGTTCAATATTGTCCTGAAAGCTCATTGTCTGGCGCCTTTTCCAGTAGATTTCCGCTGAAATACGGGTACAATGCAGGGTAACGGCTCGACAATGGCGGACTTGTCACGATGACAAATTGGCTTCCTGACCTAACAACTGGCACCGGCCCCATCTATGTCCGCCTCGCGGACCAGATCGAGACGGCGATCATTTCCGGTGAGCTTCCTGCAGGGACAAAGCTCCCGCCGCAGCGGAACATTGCCTTCGATCTCGGCCTGACGGTCGGCACCATCAGTCGAGCCTATGCGCTGGTGCATGAACGGGGGCTTGTTTCGGGCGAAGTCGGCCGCGGCACTTATGTGCTGGAACGGGACCGGAAGGACCCGCAGGGCGAGGCAGACCCGGTCACGACAGCGCTCTCCGGCACCCGCGTGCAGAATGCGGAACCGGACAAGCTGCGCTTCGACAGCGCCTCCGCCCCCGATGTAGGTCAGGCCGCATCGATCGCCGAGATCACCAATGCCGTCATTCACGCCCACCCCTGGGAGATCGCGAGCTATACCCGAAACTTCCCGCAATCCTGGTCTGAAGCGGGCAAGCGCTGGCTTTCGCGGGGTGGTTTCGAACCGCCCGTCGATTGCGTGGTGCCGACCATCGGCGCGCATGCGGCGGTTGTCGCCATCCTCTCGGTCGTCACGGTGCCGGGCGACAAGGTGGCGTTCGAGGCGCTCACCTATTCGCAGGTGAGCCGCGCCGCAGGTTTGACAGGACGGCGCTGCGTGCTGGTGGAAAGCGATTCCGAAGGCCTGATCCCCGATGACTTCGAGCGTGTCTGCGCGCAGCAGCATCCGAAACTCATATTCCTGATGCCGAACGTGCAGAACCCGACACTGACCATGCTGCCGGAAAGCCGCAGGCGGGCGATCGCCGAGATTGCGAAACGCTATGGCGTCTGGATCGTGGAGGACGACCTGTACGGAACGCTTGTTGCCGACCCGCCGCCGCCCATGTCCGCCTTTGCCCCGGAGCGGACATTTCTCGTGAACGGGCTGTCGAAGTCAGTTGCTGCCGGGGTACGCGGCGGCTGGGTCTCCTGCCCTCCTCTCTATGCGCCGCGGGTGCGCATCGCCCACAAGATGATGACGGGAGGCCTGCCTTTCCTGCTGGCGGAGGTGACGGCGCGGCTCGTGCTTTCCGGCGAGGCGGAGCGGCTGATGACGCTCACGATCGCGGAACTTGCAGCGCGCGAGAAGCTGGCGCGACAGGCATTCTCCGGTGCGGATTTCCGCTCGCGCCCGGGCGTGCCCTTCCTGTGGCTGAAACTGCCGGAGCCCTGGCTTTCCGGCACGTTCAAGAAGGCAGCGCAGGAGGACAATATCCTGATCGACGACGAGGACGAGTTCAAGGCCGGGCGCTGCGGCACCATCCACCCCCATGTGCGCATCAGTTTCTCGACGCCCAGCAACCGTGAAACCGTGTTCCGCGGCTTCAACAGGCTCGCCTGCCTGCTCGAAAGCGGCCGCACCGGCTATGAGCGCCTTGCGGGATGACGGCAACACTCGGCACGAAACTTGCGCGGGGCTTGAGCTACGTCATTTATTGCAATTGATCTGCGGGCGGTTTTGTTGCCTCTTGTGCGCGGGAAGCTTTTCCGTGTTGCGTTGGTCTCCCCTCACTCCAGAATGTTCGAGGGAAATACGTGCCGAAGTTCATGTCCATCCGCAGCGCAGCACTCTGCCTCGGCGTCGTTGCAGGATCCGTGCAAGCTGCTGGCGCGGCTGAAATTTTCGATGAACTGCGGTTCGGTGGACTGGCGAGCTTCGACAGCGGATCCCGCGAACAGGGCATGTTCATTCAGGGCATGGTGCTGTTCGATCCGTGGGACCGCGAATCGATGAGCGGATGGCAGCGCACCCTTACCCCCCGCATCCACGTTGGCGGCGATATCGCGACGGCGAACGAAGCGGATCAGATTTACGCCGGCTTCTCCTGGACCACCGACATCAACGACCTCTTCTTCGTGGAAGCCGGCTTCGGCGGTTCGCTGAACAATGGCCGGCTGGATTGGCCGGATGTGGACGACGGTACGCCCGTGGTCGGAAGCCACCTGCTCTTCCACGAATACGCAGCGCTCGGCATCAACATCGACAAGAACTGGCGCGTCATCGCGCAGATAGAGCACTCGTCCCATGCAGAGCTCGCCGATGGTGCGAACCAGGGTCTCAGCCGTGCCGGTGTGCTGATCGGCTACAAGTTCTGATATTCCACGCGCGGGTGGAAATTTCCTGTCGCGCGCCGGGGCGGCTTCCGCTAAAGAGACGGGCAAATTCCAGTCCAGTCTGAGGGACCCGCCGCCATGAGCGTTTCCAACACCCGCCCGATCACCCCCGACCTGATCGCCTCGCACGGCCTAAAACCGGATGAATACGAGCGCATCCTGTCGCTGATCGGCCGCGAGCCGACCTTCACGGAGCTTGGCATCTTCTCGGCCATGTGGAACGAGCATTGCTCCTACAAGTCGTCGAAAAAATGGCTGCGCACGCTCCCGACCAAGGGCCCGCGCGTCATCCAGGGCCCGGGCGAGAATGCCGGCGTGGTCGATATCGACGATGGTGACTGCGTGGTCTTCAAGATGGAGAGCCACAACCACCCCTCCTATATCGAGCCCTATCAGGGCGCGGCGACCGGCGTCGGCGGCATTCTGCGCGATGTCTTCACGATGGGCGCGCGTCCTGTCGCGGCAATGAACGCGCTGCGCTTTGGCGAGCCGGATCATCCCAAGACCCGCCATCTGGTTTCTGGCGTCGTTGCCGGTGTGGGCGGTTACGGCAATTCCTTTGGTGTTCCGACCGTTGGTGGCGAAGTCGAGTTCGATGCTCGCTATAACGGCAACATCCTCGTCAACGCCTTTGCCGCCGGTCTCGCCAAGTCGGATGCGATCTTCTACTCCAAGGCGGAAGGCGTCGGCCTCCCCGTCGTCTATCTCGGTGCCAAGACCGGCCGCGACGGCGTCGGCGGTGCGACCATGGCCTCTGCCGAATTCGACGAATCGATCGAGGAAAAGCGCCCGACCGTACAGGTCGGCGACCCCTTCACCGAAAAGTGCCTGCTCGAAGCCTGCCTCGAGCTCATGCAGACCGGCGCGGTCATCGCGATCCAGGACATGGGGGCCGCCGGCCTCACCTGCTCCGCCGTCGAAATGGGTGCCAAGGGCGATCTCGGCATCGAGCTCAATCTCGACCAGGTCCCGGTGCGCGAAGAGCGCATGACGGCCTATGAAATGATGCTCTCGGAAAGCCAGGAGCGCATGCTCATGGTGCTGAAGCCGGAGAAGGAAGAGGAAGCCAAGGCGATCTTCGTCAAGTGGGGCCTCGATTTCGCAATCGTCGGCAAGACGACCGACGACCTGCGCTTCCGCGTGCTGCACCAGGGCGAGGAAGTGGCGAACCTGCCGATCAAGGAACTGGGCGACGAGGCACCGGAATATGACCGTCCGTGGACACCGGCCTCCGCCAAGCCCGCGCTTGCCGAAGCCGACGTGCCGCAGGCCGATGTCGCCGATGCGCTGATGAAGCTCGTGGGCTCCGCCAACAACTCCTCGCGCCGCTGGGTGTGGGAACAGTATGACACGCTGATCCAGGGCAATTCCCTGCAGCTGCCGGGCGGCGATGCCGGCGTGGTGCGGGTCGAAGGCCATGCCCGCAAGGCGCTCGCCTTCTCCTCCGACGTGACCCCGCGCTATGTCGAGGCCGATCCGTATGAAGGCGGCAAGCAGGCGGTTGCCGAATGCTGGCGCAACATCACGGCGACGGGCGCCGTGCCGCTTGCAGCGACCGACAACCTGAACTTCGGCAATCCGGAGCGCCCCGAGATCATGAGCCAGCTGGTTCATGCCATCAAGGGCATCGGCGAGGCCTGCACCGAGCTCGAATTCCCGATCGTCTCTGGCAATGTCTCGCTCTACAACGAGACGAATGGCCAGGCGATCCTGCCGACGCCCACCATCGGCGGCGTGGGCCTCATCCGCGACTGGACGAAGATGGCGCGCATCCGCTTTGCGGAACAGGGCCAGGCGATCCTGCTCGCCGGTGCACCGCCGGCCTGGGGCACCCATCTCGGCCAGTCGGTCTACCTGCGCGACGTGCATGGTCGCACCGATGGCTCTGCTCCGCATGTGGACCTGAAGCACGAGAAGCGCGTCGGCGAATTCGTCCGCGGCCTCATCCAGGAAGGCATTGCCACCGCCGTGCACGACTGCTCTTCGGGCGGTCTGGCGCTTGCGGTCGCCGAAATGGCCATGGCTTCGGGCATCGGCGCCCACCTCAATGCGCTCGAAGGCCTCGATCCGATCCCGGTCTTCTACGGTGAAGACCAGGGCCGCTATGTCGTGACCATCAAG
>CAMFHT010000338.1 GCA_945952245.1 uncultured Rhizobium sp.
GGTGCCGTGGTCCGGCGAGGTGCGGACGAAGGGCAGGCCGAGCGTGACATTGACGGAATCGTCGAAGCCCAGCGCCTTGGCAGGGATCAGCGCCTGGTCATGATACATGCAGATCGCGACGTCATAGCCTTCGCGGGCCTGAGGGTGGAACATGGTGTCGGCGGGCAGTGGACCGATCGCCCTGATCCCTTCGCGGACAAGTTGCTCGATGGCCGGGCGGATGATCTCGATCTCCTCGCGCCCCATGGCCCCATCCTCGCCCGCATGCGGGTTCAGCCCGGCAATCGCGATGCGCGGATGGTCCAGTCCGAACTTCGTGCGCAGATCCTTGTCGGTGATGCGAGCGGTATCGAGGATGAGTTCGCGGGTAATCTGGCCCGGCACATCCTTCAGCGCGATATGGATCGTCAGCGGAATAGCCTTCAGCAGCGGGCCGGCCAGGAGCATGACGGGAAGGATCGGCTTGCCGGTCGCCTTCTCGGCCAGATCGGCCAGAAATTCTGTATGCCCGGGAAAGCTAAAGCCGGCTTGGTAGAGCACTGACTTGGCGATCGGGTTCGTCGCGACGGCGGAGATCTCGCCGGCCATGCAGAGCGAAACCGCCGTTTCGATGGCGCCGATCGTGCCGCCTGCGGTCGCCGGATCAGGTTCGCCCGGACGCACGGCAGCGCCGGCTGGAATGGGGCGGACGGGTAGGGCGGTGTCGAAGTGGTGCGCTGCGGAGGCCGCGTCGCTCTCCACGATGTCGACGGTGATGCCGAGCAGCTTTGCCCGTTGCCGGAGAATGGAGGGATCGCCGATATAGAGGAAGGTCGGCAGATCCAGTTCGCGCCGCCGCGCCCAGGCGGCAAGCGTGATGTCGGGGCCGATGCCGGCGGGGTCGCCTTGGGTCAAGCCCACCGGCCTGTTGGCGTGCATGGGGTTTTTCCTGGTCTCAGAGGCCGCTGATACGGGCCTTCTTGCGGAGTTCCGCGAGGTATGCCTCGTCGTTCGGATCCTTGGCGCCCTTCTGCTTGCCGAGTTCCTCTGCCTTGAACACCACTTCGGCGGCATAGTCGTCGTTGACCTGGCGCTGCTTGCAGATCGCCAGATATTCGACGCCGCGCGGGGTGACGCGCGTGCCTGTCGTGTTGCCCTTGGCCTTCTCGATCAGCGGCTTCCAGTCGTCCGGCATGGCGGGCGCGAGAACGCGGCCGAGATTGATGATCGACACGTCGCGCATGGTTGCGGCGAATGCCTTGGACTGCTCGCAGCCCGGGAACTTGGCTCGGGAGGCCTCGGCCTCGGCCTTGCGCTTGCCGGTTATCTTGCCGCGCTTGGATTCGGGAATGACGAAAACCACCTGCTGCAGGAAGTATTCCGTCGTAACGGGCTTTTCCTTGCCGCCGAGGCGCTGGGCGGGAGCGGCGCCATTGCTGCGGGTGGACGCGAAGCGGGCGTTCACCACGCGCGGCCAGCTCATCTGGATGGCGATATAGGCCTTGAAGTGGGCGGCGGTGACGCCGGCCTTGTCAAGGATCTGCGCCATCTGCTGCGGCTTCATCTTGTTGCTGTTGGCGAAGCGCGCAAAGGCGGCGTCCACATCGTCGGTGCTCACGGACATGCCGAGGCGGGAGATTTCCTTCCGCTTCAGCTCCTCGTCCACGAGCTGCTCGCGCGCCATCTTGGACAAATTGCCCTTGGCATGCTGGAGACGCAGGAAGGCCGTGCGCTTGGCGACGTCACCATTCGTGATCGCGGTGCCGTTGACGACGACGGCGACGCTGGATGCGGCTGCCAGAACGGGCGGCGCCATGGGTACGGCAAGAACGGAGAGGGTCAGGAAGGCCGCACCGAGCATCGCAGATTTGGCGGCCATGCCGCGCGGAGCGCCTTCAGGCGTCGATCCTGCACGATCCCGCTGGAACAGCTTCAACATGTTCATCCTCATCCCTTTCCATGCCACCCGTGGCTCCACCCCGCGGGTTTACGCCCCGGATGAGGGCGAATAGCACAAATTTTATGACGAAACAAAGGCCTCGTCTCTGGTGTACTGAAGGGTTCCGGCAGACGCGTCGCCGCGTCCGCCTAACGGGATCAGCCACCCAGCTTGATGTCACCCAGCGTGCGGAAGGTCAGCCGCGCGCCGAACTTGCGATCGACCGCGCTGGTGTTGGAGACGTCGCGATCGTCGGAATAGACGAGGCTGAAGACCAGGCATTCGTTGGTATAGGAAAAGCCCGCTGAACGCTTTGACACGATGTTGTTGTCCATGTCCCATGCCGCCGAGCCGAACACCGACCAGTTGTCGTTGAAGGCGACCGTCGTCGTGCCCTGCACTTCGTTGGTGTTGGAGTTCTCCGCATAGATCGGCTGCGACGAGATGTGCGTGTAGGTCAGCGATCCCGTAAAGCGCTCGCTGACGTAGGTCGCCGTGATGCCCGTGCGCCGCGGGTCGAAATCGTCCTTGTCGAGCCGGATGTTGCCGGTCACCGAAAGGCCGAAGGGCGTGTTGATGCCCAGCATCGCGACATAGTCGGACCGGTCGGACTCGAGGCCGGAATTCGCGCCGGCGTTGACGAGATCCGGCGAAGCGAAGGAGTTGCGGCCCGCGAGCTGGAAGGATTGCCCGAACACGCCGTTGATGCCGTAGCCGTTGGCAAAGCTGCCGGTATAGCGGATGCCGAGATTGGCGCGCGTTCCGCCTTCGACGCGGTCGTAGCCCGAGAACTTGTCGCGGTCGAAAAGGTTCGTGCCATCGAACACGAAGCTCTGCGCGTCCTCATTCGGCAAGGCACCGGCATATTGCTCGTCCGGACGCACGAAGATCTGGCCGATGGGTTCGAAGATGTGCGTGCTGTTCTCGGTCGTGATCAGCCACGGATAGCGTACTTCGAGACCCGCCGTGACCATGCCGCGGGAAAGCGTGTCGTCGCTCCGGAAGTCGCTGGAATAGCCGAAACGGGCCGGATCGATTGCGTTCGGCGACGTCATGTTGACGTCGAGTGCATCGCCACGGGCAGCGAGGATGGGTGTCACCAGCACGCCGCCGGGCGCGGTCAGCGTCCGCTGCCAGACGGCTTCGGTCGTGAGGCGCGTGTAATCGCCGGGAAGGCCCCGGAAGCGGTCGAAGGAGCCGTTCTCCACGACGTCCGCGCGCTGGCGGCTGAGGTGCAGGACATTGGTGTTGACGGTGAGTTCGCCACCGAAGACGGGCTTCGGCGCTGTATAGTCATAGTCGAACGACGGCAGGACACGCGCCTGCTGCTCTTCGCGCGCATCCGTCGGATCGGCGTCCTGGACGTCGAAATAGAAGGCCCGCAGGTCGACGAAATTCCGCTTGCCGAGACCCGTCAGGTAGACGGTGTTGGTGTGAACCGAGCCGTTCAGCCCCTTGAGGTCGTAAGTGCGCGAGAAGTTGTTGTCGCTCTGCACCATGACGTCCCAGCCGAAGGTCCAGCGGGGATTGATGTTGAAGGCGCCCTGGGTCTGGATCATGCCGCGCTTGGTCTCGAGCGCGTCGCTGGTGTTTGCGGTAAAGGTGCCGGGATCCTTCTGGTCGATGCCGGCGACCCTGAGCACGTGCTGGCCGGTCTCGAAGCGCTGGCGGAACTCGGCTTCGAGCAGCAGTCCCTGTTCGCTGAAATAGGTCGGCGTCAGCGTGGCATCCATGCTGCCTGAGATGACGTAGTAATAGGGAACGGTGATGCCGAAGCCCAGATTCTCGTCCAGCTTCATGGTCGGGAACAGGAAGCCGGACTTCCGCTTCACCGTATAGTCGGGCACTTCCATGAACGGCATGTAGGCCACGGGGAGACCGAAGAACTCGAAGCGCGCATTCTCCAGACGAATTGTGTGCGTTTCGCCGTTCTGGATCACCTTCTCGGCCTTGATCTGCCAGAGGGGTGGCTTCTCCGGATTCTCGGCGCAGGGCAGGCAAGCGGTGTAGACGCCGTTGTGCAGCACCATCAGCTTGCCGTCCACGCGCTCGGCGCTTTCGGCGACGAGGCGGGTATTGTCCGGCGTCTCGATGCGCAGCGCATTGACGAAGCCCTGGGCAAAGGTATCGGTTACGTCGAGCGTATCCGCATAGATGCGGTTGCCCGACGGTTCGATGAGTTCGATGTTTCCGGTCGCCGTCAGGTGGCCGCTCTTCTGGTCGTATTCGACCTTCTGCGCCACCAGCTTGTAGCCGGAATAATTGATCTGCACCGCGCCGAGCGCGGTAACACGGTTGAGGTCACGGTTATAGACGAGATCGTTCGCAGCAAGCAGAAGCTTGGCGTTCTCATCCACCGAGGGCACTTCCTGCGCATGCAAAACGGCCGGAAAAACATATGCGGAGCCAAACGCAGCCACACCTGCAAGCAGGGCGGTTGCCAGCGTCCTGATCAATTTGCGGTTTGATACCGCCACTAGCCGTCCTCCTGATGGAGCAGAATCGTCGAGCCGAATGCGAGCGCCACGAATACCGGGATCCATGCCGCGATAAAGGGTGGCACAACGCCGCTGCTTCCAAATGCTTTCACCAGCACCGTGACAACATAAAGCACGAAGCCTGAAAGG
>CAMFHT010000339.1 GCA_945952245.1 uncultured Rhizobium sp.
TTCCCATTGATTGTCCCTCTCTCTGACGGCCCCTCACTGGAGCGGGCTGAACGGCGGGAAGGCTCGAACAGCCATCCCCGATGAGAACAAGCATGGCAGGATCCGGGCGCATTCACAGTAATTCTATCTTTTTTATACACATCGAAGCGGAAGGTTTTTTCGCCTGTCCCGGTTGCAGGAGACAGGATAATGCTTTGTCTACAAATCATGTAGAGTTTAACGTGATGACTCGCGTGTGGCCAAGGTCCATGCGTCCCGACCAATCCTGAAAGGAGCATTGCCATGCCCGCCGGAAACGCCCTCCCCTCCGAGACCACCGCCCACCTGCCCTTCGTCGACATCTCGCAGTTCCACGCAGGCCCGGCGGCGCGCGAGCGCTTCATCGCGGACCTGACGCGGGTGTTGCACGACCACGGTTTCTTCTATCTGACGGGCCACGGCGTCGATCCGAAGCTGATCGAGGACGTGATCGCCACCTCCAAGCGCTTCTTCGCGCTGCCCCTCGAGGAAAAGCTGAAGATCGAGATGGTGAAGTCGAAGCATTTCCGCGGCTATAACCGCGCCGGTTACGAGCGGACCCGCGGCCAGCAGGACTGGCGCGAGCAGGTGGACATCAACACCGAGGGCGAGCCGGTCGAGATCACGCCCGAAACGCCCGCCTGGAAGCGCCTGCTCGGCCCGAACCAGTGGCCGGAGGCCTTGCCTGAACTGAAGCCACTGCTCTTGGCATACCAAGCCGAGGTGACCCGCGTCGGCATCGACGTGCTGAAGGCGATCGCCGTGGCGCTCGGCCAGAACGAGGACGCCTTTGCCGAGATCTACGATCCGCAGCCCTCGCAGCTCCTGAAGATCATCCGCTATCCGGGGCGGGATGTGGCGGAGACCGATCAAGGGGTCGGCGCGCACAAGGACGGGGGCTTCGTGACCGTGCTGCTGCAGGACAAGGTCGCGGGTCTTCGCGTCCAGACCGAAGACGGCGTGTGGATCGACGCCCCGCCGGTACCGGGCACGTTCGTGATCAATACGGGCGAGCTGCTGGAACTGGCAACGAACGGATTCGTCCGCGCCGACGTGCATGACGTCGTCGCGCCGCCGGCCGGCACCGAGCGCTTCTCCGTCGCCTTCTTCCTGGGCGCCCGCTACGACGCGACCATTCCGGTCATCGCGCTGCCGGAAGAGCTGAAGCGGGCCGAACGCGGAATCAGCACGGATCCGCTCAATCCCATCTTCCGCGAAGTCGGCCAGAACCACCTGAAGAGCCGGCTCCGCTCGCATCCGGACGTGGCGCGCGCCCACCATGCGGACCTGCTTTCCCCGGAACAGCTGAAGGGCGAGGCCGTGGCATCGTCCTACTGAGACGATCGGGACGGCGGCGGACCGAACGAGAAAGCCCCGGAAGCCTGGCTTCCGGGGCTTTCGTTTGCCTTGGAAAGACCGAGGTCAGAAGTCTTCCCAGGCCACTTCCGTTGCGAGCGCGGTTGCCCCGCGGCTCTGGGGAACAGGGGCTGCGGCACGCGGGCGCGGCGCACTCTGGGCTGCCTGACGCGCGGCCGGAGCCGGCGCCGTACGCTGGGCGGATGCGGTGCCGGAAACGTTGAAGCGAACGACCATCTGCTTCAGCGAATTGGCCTCGTCGTTCAGCACCATGCTGGTCGCGGTGGTTTCCTCCACCATGGCCGCGTTCTGCTGGGTCACCTTGTCCATCTGGTTGACGGCGGCGTTGATCTCCTTGAGGCCCACGGCCTGGTCGCTCGCCGAGGACGAGATCTGGCGGATCAGTTCGTTGATGTCCATGACCTTCTCGGCGATGCGGCCAAGGGCGGAGCCGGCTTCGCCGACGAGTTCCACGCCATCCTTGACCTGCAGGCCGGACGCGTTGATCAGGCTCTTGATCTCCTTCGCCGCATTGGCGGAGCGCTGGGCGAGTTCGCGCACTTCCTGCGCAACCACGGCAAAACCCTTGCCGGCTTCACCGGCGCGGGCCGCTTCCACACCGGCGTTGAGCGCCAGGAGGTTCGTCTGGAAGGCGATCTCGTCGATGACGCCGATGATGGTGGAAACCTGCTGCGAGGAGGCCTCGATGCCGCGCATGGATTCGATCGCCTTGCGGACGATCTCGCCGGAGCGCTCGGCCTCGGTGCAGGTGACGTTGACGGTCTCGGCGGCGATACGGGCGTTCTCGGCGCTCGTATTCACCTGGTCGGTCAGCTCGTTCAGAGAGGCCGCGGTTTCTTCGAGGCTTGCGGCCTGCTGCTCGGTCCGATGCGCAAGATCCGTGGTGCTGCGGCTGATTTCGCCGGTGCCCGAATTGATGGTGTGGACCGTGGCGTGCAGCGCGACGATGGTTTCGTCGAGGCTCTGCAGCGCCTTGTTGAAGTCCTGCTTCAGGCCGGCATAATTGCCCGGGAAGTTGTCCTCGATGCGGTAGGCGAGGTTGCCGCGGGAGAGTTCGGCGAGCGCCTTGCCGAGCGACTGCACCACGTGCAGCTGCAGGTTGGCGGATTCCGTCCGCTCCTGGTCGTTGCGCGTGCGCTCCTGTTCTGCCGCCATGCGCTGGCCGGCGGCATCCTGCTCCAGGCGGCGGCCATCGGCGAGCGTGTGGCGCAGGCTTTCGAGCGCCTTGGCAACGGAGCCCACTTCATCGGTACGATCCTGACCACCCACGGCCTGATCATAATGACCGGCGCCGAGGCGGCTCACCGAGGCGACGAGACCACCGAGCGGACGCTGCACCAGCGAACGGACGGCGAGATAAAGCGCCAGCATCACGGCTGCAAGCACCAGCAAGCCGCCGACGATCATCATCACGGTCTGGCTCTGGACGGCGGCGTTGATCGTGCTGTGCGGCACGTCGACGAGGATGATCCAGGTGGCGTTGACGTCGGGCAGCTGGAAGGGCAGGACGACGCGGTCGAAGTTTTCTTCGCCCTCGAACGAGAGATCGTTGATCACGGCCGGTTCGAGCGAGGAGAAGGCCTTGGTGATGACGTCGGAGCCTTCGCCCTCGTAGAGCTTCATCGACAGGTCCGGCTTCGGCGCGACGACCCACTTGCCGCCCTGCGCGAGCAGAAGCACGCGGCCTGTACCGAAGGGATGCATGGCCTGCAGCTGCTTGGACAGCGTGGACAGCGAGATGTCGACACCCGCGACACCGATCATCTTCTCGCCGGAGAAGACGGGATAGGCGATGGAGGTCATGGTCACGCCCTCGCCCGTGCCGGTTTCGGCATAGGGGGTGGACATGGCGCCCTTCTTGCTCTTGGCGGCCAGCGAATACCAGTCGGCCTTGTAGTCGGGCGGGAAGACGGAGAAGGCAATGCTGCCATCCTTGCGCTTCGTCCAGTAGGGATTGAAGGTGCCGTCCTTGAAGCCGCCGAATTCGGTCTTGCCGGCGAAGTCGGCAGCCTTGCCGTCGAACGCGTTCGGCTCTTCCGCAAACCAGCTGCCAAAGGCGAGCGGGTTCTTCTCGGCGTTCACCTTCAGAAGATCGATGATCGTCTTGCGGTCGAGGAACTTGTTCTCATGGCCGCGGCCGATCACGCCGGCCATGGAGCGGGCCGCACCGGCAAGCTCGCCGACGGTGGCGGAGACCTGATTGGCGATGGAGCGCGCCTCGCGGTCGGCCTGGCCCATGGTGAGCGTGCTGACACGCTCGCTGGTCTGGCCGATCAGCAGCACGTTCGAGACCAGAAGCACCAGCGCGATGGCGACGCCCGTGATCAGGATCAGTTTTCCCGCGATCGATTTCATTTTCAGGACGAACATGTTCTCTCCTGCCGAAGGCTCGGCCCCGTTTGATCGACAGCCACACCCAGTTGAGAAGGGTGCAACCCATAGATGAATATCCACTAATAATATTGTTGTTTATCTTAATTTAGCGTGAAGTCGTTTTTGGCTGCATCGGCTGGCCTTGCCGCGACAAGTCGATCGAGCCGCCACGCCGCAGGCTTCCGTGACAAGCTTAGTTCCTGACGCATCCAGCGACAGACGCGTCATTCTATCTGACAGATCCAAGGCATGAGTTTTGCCATTTCGGAACGTCCGAATGCGTGAACCTTCCAACAGGTGTGCGGCCGTAAGCAAAACTATTCCTTCGAATGCACCGCAATTAATCTACTAAATCTGTAGAATTTATTGCGGCCGGATTAGGCTTTGGTCGGTTCATAGCAAAAGGGGATGCCAGATGACCGCCTTGCCTGAGGGAAAACCCGCTCTGCCGCGCCTTTCAAGGCGCAATCTTCTGAAAACTGCCGGTATTGCCGGTGCAGCTGCCTCGTTCGGTGCGCTTTCCGGCCGGTTCGGCTCCTATGCCGTCGCCGGCAACCTGATCCCGATCAAGCTCGAATGGACGGAAGTGGCGGCATGCCATTCGCCCGTCGGCTTCGGGGTCTCGAAAGGCATCTTTGCCAAGCATGGGCTGGATGTCGAACTCTTCTACCAGGGTGCCAGCGGCCAGACGCTGATCCAGGCGCTCGCCACCCGCAAGGCGGAAGCCGGACCGGGCCTGCTC
>CAMFHT010000340.1 GCA_945952245.1 uncultured Rhizobium sp.
GAGAATGACTATGTATAGCAAAATGATTTTCACTAGAGCTGCGATCCTGATGGGAGCGATGGCTTTCGCGCCCTTGCCGTTATATGCCGCTGCCGCCGACTATGAGTTCCAGGCGGTGAAGACGGATGTCCAGAAAGGCCCGGAAGCAGTGATCTCCGTGCGGCTGATTGACAAGCGCAGCGGTGCGCCCGTTCCTGACGCTGTCATATTCGCCACGCGGATGGACATGGCTCCCGAGGGCATGGAGACCATGACAACCCCTGTCGACAAAGCTGCCTCGACCGAGCCCGGCGTCTATGCGTTCAAGACCAACCTCGTGATGGTGGGCGGCTGGCGCTTCAAGGTTGCGGCGAAGGTGCAAGGTGAGCCCGAGACGGTACAGGGCGAGCTTGTATTCAAGGCGATACCGTAAAATGTCCCGCATTTTTGCAACGCTGCTCACGGCCGCCGCCGTGGGCTCAGCAGGATATTATCTGGGAAAGAGCGGCTTGCCTCACCTGCCGACAGCTGCACCGGCCGTTGAGGCAGCGGCGGCAGAAGGCGCGTCCGAAAGCGAGGCTTTCGGCGGTATCATCTATTACAGGCATCCAGATGGCGTGGCGGAATATTCCGCCACGCCAAGAAACACAGGTGACGGTCGACCCTTCAAGGCCGTCCATGCTTCAGAAGACGTAAGCTTCGATCCTGACGTGCCGCAAGCGAAACCCTCGCAAAAGAGCGTTTCGAGCGGAGAGCGGAAGGTTCTTTACTACCGCAATCCGATGGGACTTCCGGACACATCCAAGGTTCCGAAGAAGGATTCCATGGGGATGGATTATCTTCCGGTCTACGAAGGAGAGGCGGGCGACGCTTCTACCGTGAAAGTGACGCCCGGGAAGCTTCAGCGAACCGGCGTCAGGACTGCGTTGGCGCGAGAGGGCACGGTGAGCCTCAAGCTCCAGCTTCCAGGGGTAATTGCTCTGGACGAAAGGCTGGTCAGCGTAATCTCCATGAGAGCGGATGCCTTCATCGAGACCGTCGCCGATGTCACGACCGGCTCACGCATTCACAAAGGCGACGCGCTGTTCGAGTTCTATTCCAAGGAGATCGCGGCCGCCGGAGCGCAGTATCTGGCGGAATCGGGGGCTTCGGTTAAAGCCAATCCTGAGACCGGCGCAGCGGTTCGCTTGAGAAACCTGGGAGTGCCTGCCTCGGCCGTTGAGGATATTGCCTCGAAAGGCAAAGTGCCTCCCGTTCTGAAATACACCTCGCCTCGGACGGGCGTGGTGCTGGAAAGGTCTGCAATCCCCGGCATGATGGCGGCACCGGGCGCGACGCTCTTCCGCATTGCCGATATTTCAAAGGTATGGGCCGTGGCCGATGTGGCCGAGGCCGATCTCGGTCGCGTTTCTGTTGGCGACACGGCGACAGTCAAACTGAAGCAAAGACCCGGCTTGGAAATGCGGGGCTCAATCAGCGCGATCTATCCCGAGATTCAAATGCAGACGCGAACGGCGAAGGTTCGAATAGAGCTGTCCAACCCAGACGGCGTTCTGCTGCCCAACATGTACGTGGAAGCAGAGATAGTCACAGAAGGAGGAACCGCCGCAGTGGCGGTTCCGAACAGCGCGGTCATCGACACCGGCGACAGGCAGCTCGTCTTCATTGAAAAGGGTGAGGGGCGCTACGAGCCGAAAGATGTCAAGCTGGGCGTCAGAGGCGACGATTTCACCGAAATCAAAGAGGGAGTCCAGAAAGGAGACCGTGTGGTCGTGACCGCCAATTTCCTGCTCGACGCTGAAAGCAATCTCAACGCAGCGCTGAGCGCGATGGAAGGCAGCGGGGTGACGCCATGATCTCTCATATCATCTCATGGTCAGCCCGTAACGTGATGCTGGTTCTGGTGGCAACGGCGCTATCGGTCGCGGCTGGGCTATATGCCCTGAAATCCATGCCTTTGGACGCAATTCCCGATCTGTCGGATGTTCAGGTCATAGTGTTCACCGACTATCCGGGACAGGCACCGCAAGTCGTCGAAGACCAGGTCACTTACCCGCTTTCGACAGCGATGCTGACGGTGCCTAAATCCAAGGTGGTTCGGGGCTTCTCCTTCTTCGGCGTGTCGTTCGTCTACGTCATCTTCGAAGATGGCACCGATCCTTACTGGGCCCGAAGCCGCGTCCTTGAATATCTGAATGCGGCTGCGGGACGCCTTCCGCAGGGGGTAACCCCTGTCCTCGGACCGGACGCGACGGGCGTCGGCTGGGTCTACCAGTACGCGGTTGTCGCCAAAGAGCTGACGCTCGCAGAACTTCGCTCTCTGCAGGACTACGCGGTGCGTTTCGCCGTCTCGAAATCGGAAGGCGTTGCGGAGGTCGCGAGCGTCGGCGGTTTCGTCAAGCAGTACTCGATTACCGTCGATCCCGGGCTGATAAAGGCGCAGGACATTGCGCTCTCAGACGTGGCGAAGGCGGTTCAGGCGAGCAACCGCGATGTCGGAGGCCGAACGGTCGAGCTTTCCGAATTCGAATTCATGGTACGCAGCAAAGGCTATCTGCAGGGCATTAAAGATATCGAGAACATCGTACTCAAAACTGTGAACGGCGTTCCGCTCAGGCTTTCTTCGGTCGCCAGAGTCGAGGTCGTTCCGGATGAGCGTCGCGGAATTGCGGAGCTGAACGGAGAGGGAGAGGTTGCCAGCGGCATCGTGCTCCAGCGTTTTGGTGCCAACGCGCTGTCGGTGATCGAAAGCGCCAAGCAGAAGCTGGAGGCGGTGCGGGTCTCTCTCCCTCAGGGGACGGAGATCAAGCCGGTCTATGATCGCTCAAGGCTGATCGAAGCGGCCATCGAGACTCTCAGGGGGACCCTGATCGAGGAGTCTATCGTTGTCGCGCTGGTGACGGTGATCTTCCTGCTCCATGTCCGCAGCGCTCTGGTTGCCATCATCATGCTGCCGGTCGGCATCCTGATCGCGTTCCTTGGCATGCGCTCGCTAGGTCTCGGGGCGAACATAATGAGCCTTGGAGGGATCGCGATTGCTATCGGCGCGATGATAGACGCGGCGATAGTGATGATCGAGAACGCCCATAAGCATCTGGAGCGAGCGCCGCCCGACAAGCCGCGAGCGGAGGTGTTGATCGAAGCCGCAGCCGAGGTGGGCCCGGCGCTCTTCTTCAGTCTGCTGATTATCACGGTGTCCTTCCTGCCGATCTTCACGCTGGAGTCACAGGAAGGCCGTCTTTTCGGGCCTCTGGCTTTCACCAAGACTTTCTCCATGGCGGCGGCCGCGCTGCTTTCAATCACCCTGGTCCCGGTCCTGATGATCATCTTTGTCAGGGGCCGCATTATCGCCGAGCATAAGAACCCGGTAAATCGGCTGCTCATCTGGGTTTACAGGCCACTCATCGCTGGCGTGCTGAGGGTGAAGGCACTCACCATTGTTCTGGCGCTGGTCGCGCTTGCCGTCACTGTCTGGCCCGCGCAACGCATCGGCAGCGAGTTCATGCCGTCGCTGGACGAAGGCACCTTGATGTACATGCCGACCACATTGCCGGGGCTTTCCGTGACCAAGGCTGCGGAGCTGCTGCAGACGCAGGACAGGATCATAAAGACATTCCCAGAAGTGGAGACGGTGTTCGGCAAGGCTGGCAGGGCACTGACTGCGACCGATCCCGCCCCGACCGAGATGTTCGAGACGATCATAGCGCTTCGCCCGAAGTCGGAATGGCGACCGGGCGTGACAATTGATAGCCTGAAAGCCGAGATGGACGCAGCGCTTCAGTTTCCAGGAGTGTCCAATGCCTGGACCATGCCTATCCGGGCCCGCATCGACATGCTCTCGACCGGAATCCGGACGCCGGTAGGTGTCAAGGTCTACGGGACGGACCTCAAGGAGATGGAGGCGATTGCCCGAAAGATTGAGACTGTCCTGAAGTCCGTGCCGGGAACCTCCAGTGCTTACGCGGAACGCGTAATCGGGGGTTACTATCTCGACATCGTCCCGGACCGCACGGCGCTCGGCAGATACGGTCTTTCGGTCGGCGATGTTCAGGATGTCATCGAGATGGCGCTCGGATCGAAGGTGATGACATCGACCGTCGAGGGGCGAGAACGCTACGGCGTTTCGATACGATATCCGCGAGCCTACCGAAGCGATCCTCAATCGATCTCTCGCGATGTGCTTATTCCTCTCCCCGGCGCCGGTTCGGTCCCGCTGGGTGAGGTCGCGAAAATCAGTTTAACCCGGGGCGCTACATCGATCCGGACTGAGAACGGACAGCTCGCCGTCTACATATTCGTCGACATCGTCAACCGCGATCTCGGCAGCTATGTCGCGGACGCGCAGGCGGCTGTCGCCGCGTCCGTCGAGATGCCGCCCGGATACTCCGTCGCCTGGAGCGGGCAGTTTGAGTATCTGCAGCGGGCGAAAGCCAGACTGGCCGTGGTGGTCCCTCTCACGCTCGCGCTGATATTCCTTCTCCTCTACCTGAATTTCAAAGCGCTGACCGAGGTGCTGATCGTCATGCTGTC